>CANSLE010000054.1 GCA_947647645.1 uncultured Microbacterium sp. | reverse complement strand
GTGACGGGCCCCGGTGGTGAGCTTGTTCGGAAGTCCACGGACGGGGCGGCGGCGCGCGTCGAGCAGTCCGGTCTGACGGGCGAGCGTCTCGCCGCCTTCGATCACCCGCACAGCGAAGTGGCCGCCGGCCCGCCCGCCCGACGCCTGCACGCGGTGCAGCTCGGGCCGGACGCCGTAGAGCTCCATGATGTCGCGCGCGACCCGACGGGCGAGCGGATCGGTCTCCAGCTCGGCTTCGACGGCCACGCGGCCCGCGATCGAGTGGAGGCCGCCGGAGAAGCGCAAGATCGCCGTGAGTTCGGCCACACGCGCCGTCGGACGAGGGTCGCGGACCGCGGCCAGCTCGGACTTCACGTCGACGGTCGGTGACACGGCGATCCTTCGTTCGGGGGGCGGGGACAAAGGAACAGCCTACTCGCGACCGAGGTCCCGATGCTTCACCCGTACCGCGACACCCGGTACCTGCGAGAGCCGATCGGCCAGCTCGATCGCCGTCACGACCGACCGGTGCTTGCCCCCCGTGCACCCCACGGCGAGCACGGAGTGGCGCTTGTTCTCCCGCTGATACCCCTCCAGGACGGGCCGCAGCGCCACCGCGTAGGCGTCGATGAACTCAAGCGCTCCGTCCTGGGCGAGAACGTAGTCGCGCACCGGCTCCTCCTCGCCCGTGTGGCCCTTGAGCTCAGGAATCCAAAAGGGGTTGGGCAGGAACCGCATGTCGGTGACGAGGTCGACGTCCGTCGGGAGCCCGTATTTGAAGCCGAAGCTCATCACCGTGATGGTGTGCCGCGCCGCCCCCTCCTCGCTGAAGAGATCCACGACACGGTTCGCGAGCTGATGGATGTTCATCGCACTCGTGTCGATGATGACATCGGCGCTCTCGCGGATGACCCTCAACCGCTCCCGCTCACGCCGGATGCCGTCGAGGATCGTCCCTTCGCCCTGAAGAGGATGCGGGCGGCGCACGGACTCGAAACGCCGGACCAGCACATCATCGACGGCGTCGAGGAACAGCACCCGCAGCTGCCGCCCGGCGCGGAGCGCGCTGGTGACCGCCGGCAGCGCTTGGAAGAGGTCACGTCCTCGCACGTCGACGACCGCGGCGAGCTTCGGAAGGGCGCCGCCAGCCATCTCCGTGAGCTCGAGCAGGGGTCCGAGCATCTGCGGGGGGAGGTTGTCCACGACGTACCAGTCGAGATCCTCGAGGGCGTTCGCCGCGGTGGTGCGGCCGGCGCCGGACATGCCCGTGACGATGAGCACCTCGCCTGCAGGCTGGTCATCTGCCACGTGCACTCCTCAGGACTGATCGCGCGCCGATCGGAATGGGGACAGCCTATCGATTCGCGAGGCGCTGCTCGATCGCGGCCGCGAGCTTGGGCCCGATTCCGGGGAGGACCGTCATCTCGTCGGCGGTGGCGGTGCTGAGCGCGGCGACCGAACCGAAGTGCCGGAGGAGCGCCTTGATACGGGCCTCGCCGAGGCCCGGCACCTCGCCGAGCACCGTCGAGATATCGCGCTTACGGCGCTTGCGCTGATGGGTGATCGCGAAGCGATGGGCCTCGTCGCGGAGGCGCTGCAGCAGGTAGAGGGCTTCGGACGTGCGGGGCAGGATGACGGGGTACTCCTCCCCCGGCAACCAGATCTCCTCGAGACGCTTCGCGATCCCGCACAGGGCGATCTCAGTGTGCCCGGCATCCTCGAGGGCGCGGGCTGCGGCGGCGACCTGCGGCGCACCGCCGTCGACGACGAGAAGCTGTGGACGGTAGGCGAAACGGGGGCGTTTGCGCTCGGTCACCACGGGCGCGTCGGGGTCGACGGCAGCGGGGTCGTCGGCGTCGATGCCGTCGCCCACAGGCGTCACCTCGGCCCGCGCCGCGTCGCGGTCCACGTGGGCGAGGCGCCGGGTGAGCACCTGGTAGAGCGAGTCGGTGTCGTCGGTGGTCTCCGCCACCCCGAAGGAACGATACTGGTCCTTCCGCGCGAGCCCGTCCTCGAACACCACCATCGAGGCGACGACGTTCGTGCCCGACAGGTGCGAGACGTCATAGCACTCGATACGCAGGGGCGCCTCGTCCATGCCCAGGGCGATCTGCAGGTCGGTGAGTGCTTTCGTCCGGGCTGTGTAGTCCGACGTGCGCCGCGTCTTGTGGAGCATCAGCGCCTGCTGCGCGTTGAGGGTCGCCGTTCGCATGAGGTCGGCCTTGCGACCGCGCTGGGCGATCTGCAGACTCACCCGCTTGCCGCGGCGTTCTTGCAGCCACTGCTCGAGGTCGGCCGCATCGTCAGGGAGCGCGGGAACGAGAACCTGACGGGGGATCTCGACGGCGGACGCGTCCCCGTACGTACGCTGGATCACCTGGTCGACCAGATCGGCCCCCGAGATGTCGAGCTCTTTGTCGATCATCGTCGCGCGGACGCCGCGGACACGTCCACCGCGGACGACGAAGTGCTGCACCGCCGCGGAGAGCTCGTCCTCCGCGATGCCGAACAGGTCGGCATCCGTGTCCTCGGCGAGCACGAGCGCACTGCGGCTGAGCACGGCGTCGATCGCCTGCAGCCGGTCGCGGTAGAGGGCCGCCGACTCGTAATCCGTCGCAGCGGACGCCTCCCGCATGCGGCGCGTGAGGTCACGGGCGAAGCGCTGGTCTCCCCCGGCCATGAACGCGACGAAGTCGTCGACGATGGCCCGATGCTCCTCGATCGTGACCTTCATCGAGCACGGGCCCCCGCAGCGGCCGATCTGTCCCGGAAAGCACGGACGCCCCGTCGCCATCGCCTTCTTGTACGACGCGTCCGAGCAGGTGCGGATCGGGAACACCTTGATCATGAGGTCGATCGTGTCGTGCACGGCCCACACCTTCGGGTAGGGGCCGAAGTAGCGCGCCCCCGGGATACGCCGGTTGCGGGTCACGATGACGCGCGGCGCCTCGTCGGCGAGGGTGATCGCCATGTAGGGATAGGACTTGTCATCCTTGTACCGCACGTTGAACGGCGGAGAGAACTCCTGGATCCACATGTACTCGAGCTGCAGCGACTCGACGTCGCTGCCGACGACGGTCCACTCGACGGATGCCGCGGTCAGCACCATCCGGCGGGTGCGCTCGTGCAGCGTGGGCAGCGGCGCGAAGTAGTTCGACAGCCGCGCACGGAGGTTCTTCGCCTTGCCGACATAGAGCACGCGACCGTCCGCGTCGCGGAACCGGTAGACACCCGGCTGGGTCGGGATCTCCCCCGGGCGGGGCTTGTAGGGAAGGTCGGACGCCACCTCAGCCCGCCTTCCGCACCGGCCCCCGCGCCTGCGTCGCGGAGCCGCGGCCGGCCTCGGACGAGAGGATCTCAGCCAGGAACGCACCAGTGTGGCTCTCCTCGACCGCCGCGACCTGCTCCGGCGTGCCCGTCGCGACGATGCGACCGCCGCCCGAGCCGCCTTCGGGGCCGAGGTCGATGATCCAGTCCGCCGACTTGATCACATCGAGGTTGTGCTCGATGACCACGACGGTGTTGCCCTTGTCGACGAGGCCGCCGAGCACCTGCAGCAGGAGCGAGACGTCCTCGAAGTGGAGGCCGGTCGTGGGCTCGTCCAGCACGTAGACGCTGCGCCCGTTGGAGCGGCGCTGCAGCTCGGTCGCGAGCTTGACACGCTGCGCCTCGCCGCCCGAGAGCGTCGTCGCCGACTGTCCCAGTCGCACGTAGCCCAGCCCGACGTCCACCAGGGTCTTCAGGAAGCGGTGGATCGCCTGGATCGGCTCGAAGAAGTCGGCGGCCTCGGAGATCGGCATCTCCAGGACCTCGGCGATGTTCTTGCCCTTGTAGTGCACAGCGAGCGTGTCACGGTTGTACCGCTTGCCGTGGCAGACCTCGCAGTCCACGTACACGTCGGGCAGGAAGTTCATCTCGATCTTGATGGTGCCGTCACCCGAGCACGCCTCGCACCGGCCACCCTTGACGTTGAAGCTGAAGCGACCCGGCTGATAGCCGCGAGCCTTCGCCTCGGGGGTTTCGCTGAACAGCGTCCGGATGCGGTCGAAGACGCCGGTGTACGTCGCGGGGTTCGAGCGTGGAGTCCGGCCGATCGGGGCCTGGTCGACGTGCACGACCTTGTCGAGGTTGTCGAGGCCGGTCACCCGCGTGTGCTTGCCGGCGACGCGGCGCGCGCCGTTGAGCTTGGTGGCCAACACCTCGTAGAGGATGCCGTTGACGAGCGTGGACTTCCCCGAACCGCTGACTCCGGTGACGGCGGTGAGCACGCCCAGCGGGAACTCCGCAGTCACGTTCTGCAGATTGTTCTCGCGCGCGCCGACCACCGTCAGCATGCGCTTCTTGTCGATCTTGCGGCGCTTCGCGGGCGTCGCGATCGAACGACGGCCGCTCAGGTAGGCACCCGTGAGCGAGCGCTCCTCCTCGAGCAGTGGGGCGAGCGGGCCGGAGTGGACGACCTCGCCGCCGTCGACCCCGGCGCGGGGGCCGATGTCGACGATCCAGTCGGCGGCGTGGACGGTCTCCTCGTCGTGCTCGACGACGATCAGCGTGTTGCCCAGATCCTTGAGACGCACGAGAGTCTCGATGAGACGCCGGTTGTCGCGCTGGTGGAGACCGATCGACGGCTCGTCGAGGACGTAGAGGACGCCCGTGAGCCCAGAGCCGATCTGGGTGGCCAGGCGGATGCGCTGTGCCTCACCGCCCGAGAGCGAGCCCGCCGAACGGCCGAGGCTCAGGTAGTTGAGCCCGACCTGGACGAGGAAGTCGAGGCGAGCGCGAATCTCCCGCAGCACGGCGGCGGCGATCTTCGCCTCGCGGTCGGTCAGCTCGAGTCTGGCGAAGTACTCCTGCGCCTCGGCGAGGCTCATCCGCGAGGCGTCGGCGATCGAGCGCTCGTGCACCAGCACGGAGAGCACCTCGGGCTTCAGGCGATCGCCGTGGCAGGCGGGACACGGCACCTCGCGCAGGTACTCGGCCCACCGCTGGCGCTGCGTGTCGGTCTCTGCCTGTGTGTACTGACGCTCGATGTACGGCACGACGCCCTCGAATCCCGACGAGTACCGCATCTCCCGCCCGTAGCGGTTGCGCCACTTGACGGTGACCTTGTAGTTCTCACCGCGCAGGATTGCGTCCTGGACATCGGTGGAGAGGTCGCGCCACGGCGTGTCGAGAGAGAAGCCCAGATCGTCGGCGAGGCCGATGAGGAGCCGCTCGTAATACTGGTACAGCCCCTTGCCCTGGGTCGTCCACGGGATGATGACGCCCTCGTTGATCGAGAGCTCCTCGTCCCCCAGCATGAGCTCGACGTCCACCGACATCCGGGTGCCGAGGCCCGAACAGACGGGGCAGGCTCCGAAGGGGGCGTTGAAGGAGAAGGTGCGCGGCTCGATCTCGGTGAGCTGCAGCGGATGCCCGTTGGGACAGGCGAGCTTCTCGCTGAAGCTCACCCAGGCGTCATCGCCCTCTTCGTCGACGAAGTTGACCTGCATGATGCCGCCGGCCAGACCCAGCGCCGTCTCGACCGAGTCCGTGATGCGGCTGAGGATGTCGGGGCTCGAGACGAGACGGTCGACGACCACAGCGATGTCGTGTTTGTAGCTCTTCTTCAGCGCGGGAGGCTCGGCGAGCTGGATGAGCTCGCCGTCGACGACGGCGCGCGCGTAGCCCTTGGCGGAGAGCTCCTTGAAGAGGTCGACGAACTCGCCCTTCTTCTGGCTGACGACCGGCGCCACGATCTGGTACCGGGTCCGCTCCGGCAGCTCCATCAGCTGGTCGGCGATCTGCTGGACCGTCTGGCGCTGGATCTGCGCTCCGCACTCCGGGCAGTGCGGGATGCCGATGCGCGCCCACAGCAGCCGCATGTAGTCGTGGATCTCGGTGATGGTGCCGACGGTCGATCGCGGGTTGCGGTTCGTCGACTTCTGGTCGATCGACACGGCGGGGCTGAGCCCTTCGATGAAGTCGACGTCCGGGCGATCGACCTGGCCGAGGAACTGTCGGGCGTACGCGCTCAGCGACTCGACATAGCGACGCTGCCCTTCGGCGAAGATCGTGTCGAACGCGAGGCTCGACTTTCCCGAGCCGGACAGGCCGGTGAAGACGACGAGAGCATCACGGGGGATGTCCAGGTCCACGTTCTTGAGGTTGTGGACGCGGGCTCCGCGGACGCTGAGTTTCGACGAGGCGACAGGGACGATGGGCACCGCACAAGTCTAGGTGTGGCCTCCGACACGGGCTCCGGCGTGCGCTCTTGGCGTAGCCTCAGGGGTGCGCGGACCTGCGAAGGGCGCCAGTCCATCGCGCAGCGCGGCGAGCGCGGCGGCATCCATGCCGACCTTCGCCATGACCTGCTCGGGGACCGCGAGCGCCGGTGTGCGCAGATCGCGTCCCGCTGCCGTGAGCCCGATCTCGAGCACGCGCTCGTCATCGGCACGGCGCGTGCGGGAGACGCGTCCCTGCGCCTCGAGCCGTTTGACGAGCGGGGACAGCGTCGCCGGCTCCATCGCGAGCTCCTCCGCGAGCTCACCCAGCGACCGCGGCGACTGCTCCCACAGGGCCAGCATCACGAGGTACTGCGGATGCGTGAGGCCGAGGGGCTCGAGAATGGGGCGATAGATCGACACGACGTTGCGCGCCGCCGTGACGATCGCGAAACAGAGCTGGTTGTCGAGCTTGAGAAGGTCGTCGCGCGGGTCCACGACACCAGTGTAAGCCAGCAGTTAGTACACTAATCTTCATGACACGAAGCGATCCGGATCGACCGCCGCTCCGCCAGCGCGTCCGCGACGCGGGCGGCTGGTACACCTACCTCAACACACGACTGATCCGCGTCGCGGGGCCGGCCTCCGTCGGGCCGTACGACACCGACCCCGAACCCGCGCGCAGCGAGCGGGCGTGCCCACTGTGCGGCGCGCCGATGTCTCGGCACACGTTCGACCGCAGCGGCCCCAAGCCGCTCATGCACTGCCCCTGAGACCCTCGCGCGCCGGGAGCGCGGCGTTCACCCCTCGGATGCCGCAGCGGCACGGCGGCGCAGCGCCCACTCGACCTCATCAGGGTCGCTGTGCGGCACGATGACACCGTCGCGCATGATCTGGTGACGTTCGTCGCCCTTGCCCACGATGGCGATGAGGTCTCCCTCCCCCGCCAGCTCCACGGCCGTGTGGATCGCCTCCGCGCGCCCACCGACGTCGAAGACCTCAGCACGCGAGCCCCGCGTCCCCGCGACGACGGCGCGCCGGATCGTGGCCGGATCCTCGTCGGCCGGGTTGTCATCCGTCACGATGACGATGTCCGACGCCATTGCGGCGAACCGCCCCATCAGGGGTCGTTTGTGCACATCGCGGTTGCCGTTGGAACCGATCACCGTGATGATCCGACCCGACGTCAGGGGACGCATGGCGCGCAGGAGCGCGTTGATCGCCTCGGGCTTGTGCCCGGCGTCGATGACGACCTGGAACTCAGCGTCGACCGGGACGAACTGGACGCGGCCCTCGACGCCCGTGAAGGTCGAGATGCCGTCGACGGATGCCGAGAGGGGATGGCCGACGATATCGAGCGCAGCGACCGCGGCGAGGATGTTGCTCACGCTGAACTCACCGACGAGCGGCGTCGTGAAACGGGCGGACTGCCCCTCGGGTCCGACGACCGTGAACGAGGAGCCGTCGAGGCGGAGCTCGATGTCGAGCGCGCGCCAGTCGGCGTCACGTTCGGTCACCGAGAACGACTGGGTGTTCAGCTCGGGCTCGGCATGGAGACGGCGCCCCGCACGGTCGTCGATGTTCACGAGCGCGACGCGGGACATCGCGCTCGTCAGCAACTCGCGCTTGGCGAGGAGATAGGCCTCCTGCGTGCCATGGAAGTCGCGGTGGTCGTGGCCGAGGTTGAGGAAGACGCCCACGTCGAAGCGCAGGCCGTCGACCCGCCCCATCGTGATCGCGTGGCTGGAGACCTCGGACGAGACGACCTCGACGCCGCGTTCGCTCATGAGAGCGAGCAGCGCGTGCATCTGGGGGGCTTCGGGGGTGGTGAGGGTCGAGGGGACGGCGACGCCGTCGATGCGGGTGCCCATCGATCCGATGACGCCGCTGCGGAACGACTGCCGCGCCGCATCCACGAGGTACGTGGTCGAGGTCTTGCCCTGCGTGCCGGTGATACCGATGGTCTTCAGCGCGTGCGCCGGGTGGCCGTAGAACCATGCGGCGAGGGCGCCCAGGAAGCGACGCGGGTGCTCGTCGACGACGATGCGCGCAAGCTCGGCCAGTCCGGGCGCCGCCGTCACGATCGCGGCGCCCTCCTCGTCGGTCAGCACCGCCACAGCACCGGCAGCCACGGCATCCGCGACGAAGCGCGCCCCATGGGTGCGCGCGCCCGGCTGAGCGAGGAACAGATCGCCCGGCTGGACCGCTGCCGTGCTCAGAGCGATGCCGGTGACCTGGGCTGCGCCGGCGACGCGCGCCGACGGCAACTGCGCGGCGATCTCGGCGAGCGATCGCGCCACCACGGTTCGCGGCCGGTTTGCGGCGACAGCGGCCGCTGCCGCGGAGACGTCCCCCGATCCGGTGTCCGGCTGATCCGACGGGGAGGACTGCTCGTTACTCACCCGGAGACGATAGCAAATCGTGGGCATCCTCCCGGCCGCGCGCGCCGGGAGGACACCGATGGAACCCGATCAGGCGTGGCCCGCGCGCTCCATGGCGCGAAGCTCCTTCTTCAGGTCCTGGACCTCGTCGCGCAGCCGCGCGGCGAGCTCGAACTTCAACTCGGCGGCGGCGGCGAGCATCTGGGTGGAGAGGTCCTCGATGGTCGACTCCAGCTGCATCGCCCCCTCGGCCGCGATGCCTTCGCGACGGAGCCTCGGGGTAGGCGAACCGCCGCGCCCTCCCCCGCCCTTGCGCGCCAGCATCTCCCTCGTGTCGGATGCTTCGCGGGCGAGCACGTCGGTGATGTCGGCGATCTTCTTGCGCAGCGGCTGCGGGTCGATGCCGTGCGCGGTGTTGTACGCGATCTGCTTGTCGCGGCGCCGCTCGGTCTCCTCGATCGCGGAGCGCATCGAGTCGGTCATGTTGTCGGCGTACATGTGCACCTCGCCCGACACGTTGCGCGCCGCGCGCCCGATCGTCTGGATGAGCGACGTCCCGCTGCGGAGGAACCCCTCCTTGTCCGCATCGAGGATCGCGACGAGCGAGACCTCGGGCAGGTCGAGCCCCTCGCGCAGCAGGTTGATGCCCACCAGGACGTCGTACACCCCTTGGCGCAGCTCCGTGAGCAGCTCGACGCGGCGAAGGGTGTCGACATCGGAATGCAGGTAGCGCACCCGCACACCGTGCTCGCTCAGGAAGTCGGTCAGCTCCTCGGCCATCTTCTTGGTGAGCGTCGTCACCAGCACCCGCTCGTCGCGCTCGACGCGGACACGGATCTCCTCCAGCAGATCATCGATCTGCCCCTTCGAGGGCTTCACGATGATCTGCGGGTCGACCAGGCCCGTCGGGCGGATGATCTGCTCGACCACGCCGTCCGCGATACCCATCTCGTAGCGTCCCGGCGTGGCGGAGAGGTAGACGGTCTGCCCGACGCGGTTCTTGAACTCGTCGAAGCGCAGGGGACGGTTGTCGAGCGCACTCGGGAGGCGGAATCCGTGATCGACCAGCGTGCGCTTGCGCGACGCGTCGCCCTCGTACATGGCCCCGATCTGGGGCACCGTGACATGGGACTCGTCGATCACGAGGAGGAAGTCGTCGGGGAAGAAGTCCAGGAGCGTATGCGGCGGTTCGCCGGGTTCGCGTCCGTCCATGTGCCGCGAGTAGTTCTCGATGCCGGAGCAGAACCCGAGCTGCTGCAGCATCTCCAGATCGAACGTCGTACGCATGCGCAGCCGCTGCGCCTCGAGGAGCTTCCCCTGACCCTCGAGCTCGGCGAGCCGCTCGGCCAGCTCCGCCTCGATCGTCCCGATCGCCCGGTGGACCGTCTCGGTGCCCGCCACGTAGTGCGACGCGGGGAAGATCGGAACGCTGTCGAGGCGCTGCACGACGTCACCGGTCAACGGGTGGAGCATGTACAGCGCCTCGATCTCGTCGCCGAACAGCTCGATGCGGACCGCGTACTCCTCGTAGACGGGGATGATCTCGATCGTGTCGCCGCGTACGCGGAAGTTGCCGCGTGAGAAGTCGACATCGTTGCGGTTGTACTGCATCGCGATGAACTTGCGGATGAGGGCGTCGCGGTCGTAGCGCTCGCCCACCTGCAGGGCGACCATCGCGCGGAGGTACTCCTCGGGTGCACCGAGTCCGTAGATGCACGAGACGGTGCTCACGACGACGACATCGCGCCGGCTCAGCAGCGCGTTCGTCGTCGAGTGGCGGAGGCGCTCGACCTCGGCATTGACCGACGAGTCCTTCTCGATGAAGGTGTCGGTCTGGGGGACGTACGCCTCCGGCTGGTAGTAGTCGTAGTAGCTGACGAAGTACTCGACCGCGTTGTGCGGCATGAGCTCACGGAACTCGTTGGCGAGCTGCGCGGCCAGCGTCTTGTTGTGCGCGAGCACCAGGGTCGGACGCTGCACCTGCTCGACCAGCCATGCCGTCGTCGCCGACTTCCCCGTACCCGTCGCACCCAGCAGGACGACATCGGTCTCGCCGGCGTTGATGCGTGCGGCGAGATCGGCGATGGCCTGCGGCTGGTCACCGCTGGGCACATACTCGCTGACGACCTCGAACGGCCGGACGGATCGCGTGGTCTGCATGCATCCAGCGTAGGGTCGCCCTCCGACATCGGTCCTCCCGTTCGCCCTCGGCGTCGCGCGCCACCGCCGTGTCGACGCCCTGCGTACGCTGGGGTCATGCTGGAGCTCCTGGTCGGATCGGGCCTCGCCGCCGCGGCAGGGCTGAACGCCTGGATGCCGCTGTTCGCCCTCGGTCTCCTCGACCGGTTCGCCCCCGTGATCCAGCTGCCGCCGGCCTGGTCGTGGCTCTCGAGCGACCTTGCGCTGTGGATCACGGGCGTCCTGCTGGTCGTCGAGCTCGTCGCGGACAAGATCCCGGCGGTCGATTCGGTCAACGACGTGCTGCAGACGGTCGTGCGCCCGGCATCCGGGGGGATCGCCTTCGGCGCCGGAGCCGGCGCCGAGACGGTGCGCGTCGACGACCCGGCGCTCTTCGCACACAACGGGTGGGTACCGATCGCGATCGGAGTCGTGATCGCCCTCGCCCTCCACGCGCTCAAGGCGTCGGTGCGCCCCGCGGCGAACGTCGCGACGGCAGGCCTCGCCGCGCCCGTGCTCTCCGCGAGCGAGGACGTCTCCGCCCTGGCGCTGATCGTGACCGCGATCTTCGTGCCCGTCGTGACGGGTGTGCTGATCGTCGCCGTGGCCGTCGCCGGTCTGCTCCTGCGGCGCCGACGCCGGAGGCGCGCCGTCGGAGCGCACGCGTC
>CANSLE010000053.1 GCA_947647645.1 uncultured Microbacterium sp. | reverse complement strand
CGACGCGGCGCGAGAGGCCGTCGTCATCTCCGCCGACGACTCCGGCGCTCGCCGCGGCCGCCGCGCGCCGCTGGGGCGACACACCGTGGGTCGAGTTCAAGTGGGACGGCATCCGCGCCCTCGGCACGTGGGACGGCACACGGCTGCGCCTGCGTGCGCGCAGCGGCACCGACATCACCGACCGCTACCCCGAACTCAGCTCCGACGACATCGGTCTCGGGCCCCGGCCGGCGGTTGTCGACGGCGAGATCGTCGCCCTGGATGCCGCCGGCCGCCCGAGCTTCACACGTCTCCAATCGCGGATGCACCTGGCCGCACCGCACGAGATCGCCCGCGAGGCCGAGCGCACCCCGGTGTGCTACCTGCTGTTCGACGCCCTGCGCGTCGGCGACGACGACCTCACGGCCCTGCCTCTGCGCGAACGGCGGGACGCGTTGGAGGCTCTCGCCGCGGATGCCGCGCCCGTGATCGCGGTGCCGCCCGTTGCCGATGACGTCGCCGATGCGCTCGCAGCGGCGGCGGAGCTGCACCTGGAGGGCGTCGTCGTGAAAGACCCGGGCTCGCCCTATCGTCACGGCGCGCGCTCCGAGCAATGGCTCAAGGTGAAGCTGACGGCGATGCAGGCCGTGGTGATCGGCGGCATCCGTCCGGGAAAGGGCGAGCGCCGCGGCGGAATCGGCTCGCTGCTGCTCGGCATCCCGACCGACGACGGCGAGCTGCGCTACGTGGGGCGCGTCGGGTCGGGATTCAGCGAGCGGGAGCTCGCCCGCCTTACGGCGCTCCTCGAGCCGCTACGCGCGGCCGCGACCCCTTTCGTCGGTGTACCGGCCGCCGATGCGTCCGACGCGCGCTGGGTACGGCCGGAGCTCGTCGGCGAGGTCGAGTACGCGGAGTTCACGCCGGGCGGCACACTACGCCACGCCCGGTGGCGGGGCCTGCGTCCCGATGTGGACCCCGCCGACGTGCGCCGCGAGGTCTGACGCTCAAACAGGGGCGCCCGTGGGCGCGGGCGAGTCAGCGGCTGCGCTTCCAGGTCCCGCACCCGGGCGGCGGCATCCATGCTGTGCATCGTCGCACATGGGCGGGTTGATGCGGCTTCGGACCCCCGGGAAGCCGCGCGAACGCGCCCGCGAAGCGCACGCGGGGAGCTCACACGTGCGCGTGGTGCTCGCGATGGCCGGTGGGCTCGAACTGGAACGTGGAGTGCTCGACGTCGAAGTGACGCGACAAGCAGTTCTGCAGGCGCGAGAGCAGCGCGCCCGAGCCACCGGCACGCCCGGCCAGCACGTCGTCTGCGACGACGACGTGCGCGGTGAAGACGGGGGCGCCTCGCGTCAGCTGCCAGACGTGCACGTCGTGCACGTCGACGACGCCGTCCTCGCCGAGGATGTGGTCGCGGATCTCGGCCACCTCGGTCCCCTTCGGCGCGCGTTCGCCCAGCACCGAGAAGACCTCGCGCAGAAGCCCCACCGCCCGGGGCAGGATCATGACCGCGATGAGAAGGGACGCGAGGGCATCCGCCGGCATCCATCCCGTCGTCCAGATCACGACCGCCGCGACGATCACCATCGCCGATCCGATGAGATCGCCGAGCACCTCGATGTAAGCACCGCGGACGTTGATGCTGCGCTTCTGCGCCGCGCTCAGCAGGTACATGGACACTGCGTTGGCGACGAGGCCCACGGCGGCGACCAGCAGCATGAGTCCGCCCGCGACCTCGACCTCGTTCGGCGCCAAGAGCCGCTGCACCGCCTGTACCGCGATCCACACCATCAGCGCGATCAGGATCACCGCGTTGATCAGCGCGCCGAACACTTCTGCACGCTGGTACCCGTAGGTGTTGCGGTCGTTCGCCGGTCGCCCCGCGACCGTCGACGCGATCAGCGCGACGACGAGGGCTGAGGAGTCCGTGAACATGTGCGCGGCATCGGCGAGAAGTGCCAACGAGCCCGACAGCAGCGCCCCGACGATCTGCACCAGCATGACGCTCGCGGTGAGACACAGCGAGATCGTCAGCAGACGGCGATTGCTCGCTTCCCGGATGCCGGTGGGTGCGTGATCGTGCATATGACGAGGCTATGACGCCCGCCGCGGCCGCGCGGCGGATTCGGGCTAGTCGGGAATGAAAGCGGTTATCGGTCCAGTGCGCTCAGCAGCGGCGCGAGCGCCACGAAGGCGCGCGCACGGTGGGATGCCGCGTTCTTCTCCTCCGCCGACAGGTCGGCGGCCGTCCGGCCGTTCGCGTCATCGGGCAGGAAGATCGGGTCGTAGCCGAAGCCGCCGTCACCCGAGGGCGCCGTCGCGAGCCGGCCCGGCCAGACGCCCTCGACCGTCTCCTCGCGGAGCACCGCGCCACCGGGTCCGGGGACCACGAGGGCGATCGCCGAGACGAACTGCGCGGTGCGGTGCGAGTCGGCGATGTCGGAGAGCTGATCGAGCAGCAGCTCCAGGTTGGCGCGCGGATCCTTGCGGTGGCCGGCCCAGTAGGCCGAGAACACGCCGGGAGCCCCGCCGAGCACGTCGACGCAGACGCCCGAGTCGTCGGCCAGTGCCGGAAGCCCCGTGTGCGCCGCCGCTGCCCGGGCCTTGATCAGGGCGTTCGCGGCGAAGGTCACGCCGTCCTCGACCGGCTCGGGTCCGTCATAGCCGACGACCTCGAGGTCGGGGCGCACGCGCGCGACGATGGCACCGAACTCCTCCACCTTGTGCGGGTTGTGGGTCGCCAGCACGATCCGGCGACGCCCGGCGGCCGGAATGGAAGAGCTCGGGACGCCGGTCACGAGTCGAGAACCTCGGTCTGCGCGGTGCGGAGATCGGCACAGCCGGCGACGCCGAGCTCCAGCAACGCGTCGAGCTCCCGCTTGTCGAACGGCGCTCCCTCGGCGGTGCCCTGCACCTCGACGAACAGACCGCGGCCTGTGACGACGACGTTCATGTCGGTCTCGGCGCGCACGTCCTCAACGTAGGCGAGGTCGAGCATCGGCTCGCCGTCGATGATGCCGACCGACACCGCGGCGACCGAGTCGAGCAGGACCTTCGCGTTCTTGCCGACGAGCCCCTTCGCGCGTCCCCACTCGATCGCATCGGCCAGCGCCACGTAGGCGCCCGTGATCGCGGCCGTGCGCGTGCCCCCGTCGGCCTGCAGCACGTCGCAGTCGATGACGATGGTGTTCTCGCCGAGGGCCTTCGTGTCCACGACGGCGCGCAGGGCGCGGCCGATCAGCCGGGAGATCTCGTGCGTGCGACCGCCGATCTTGCCCTTGACGGCCTCGCGGTCATTGCGCGAGTTGGTGGCGCGCGGGAGCATCGCGTACTCCGCGGTGACCCAGCCCTTGCCCTTGCCGGTGAGCCACCGGGGCACGCCCCCGGTGAAGGATGCCGTGCACAGCACCTTCGTGCCTCCGAACGAGATCAGGGCCGAGCCCTCCGCGTGCGCGCTCCAACCGCGCTCGATCGTCACGGGACGGAGCTGGTCGGGCGTGCGGCCGTCGGCGCGCATGGTCGTCTCGGTCATCGGGTTCCCTTCGGGTGGTGCGGCAGATCGATGGCGCCCGTCTGCACAAGGCGCACGCTGGAGACGCCGCGGCCCATGAGCCGGTCGGCGAGGCGGAGGAAGTCGTCGGCCGAGTCACCCGTCGCTTCGTAGACATGGGTGGCGACGGCATCCGGCCCGGCGAGGAGGTCACGGGAGACGAGCTGACGGTAGACGTCCTTCGCGGTCTCGGTGTCGCTGGAGACGAGCGAGACCTCCGAGCCCATGACGTAGCTGATCGCGCCCTCGAGGAACGGATAGTGCGTGCAGCCCAGGACGAGGGTATCCACCCGCGCATCGCGCAGCGGCGCGAGGTACTGCTCGGCGACGGAGAGCACCTCGGCCGAGCCGGTGACGCCCGCCTCCACGAACTCCACGAACCGCGGGCAGGCCTGGGTGAACACGGCGAGGTCGGCGTTCACCCCGAGCATGTCCTGGTACACGCCCGATCCGATGGTGCCGACGGTACCGATCACACCCACGCGCCGATTGCGCGTCGTCGAGATCGCGGTGCGCACGGCCGGGCCGATGACCTCGACGACGGGGACGTCGTACCGCTCTCGCGCGTCGCGGAGCACCGCGGCGGATGCCGTGTTGCACGCGATCACGAGCATCTTGACGCCCTGGTCCACGAGCGCGTCGAGCACCTCGAGACTGTAGCGGCGGACATCCGCGATCGGCTTCGGGCCGTACGGCGAATGGGCGGTGTCGCCGGTGTAGAGCACCGACTCGCGGGGAAGCAGCTGCGAGACGGCACGGGCCACCGTGAGTCCACCGACGCCCGAGTCGAAGATCCCGATCGGCGCGTCATTCACGATCCTCCACACTACCCGCCGCCCCGCGCACCGTGTCGCGCATCAACACGTCGATAGAGTGACGACATGACCCGCGTCGATGCCCCGTCATCCGCCCTGCTCACCGACCGGTACGAGCTCACGATGATCGATGCCGCCCTCCGCGACGGCACCACATCCCGACGCTGCGTGTTCGAGCTGTTCGGGCGACGCCTTCCGGGCGCCCGTCGTTTCGGCGTCGTCGCCGGCACCGGTCGCCTGCTCCAGCAGCTGCGCTCGTTCCATTTCGGGGACGACGGGCTGCGGTATCTGCGCGATCACCGGGTCGTCGGCCCCGACACGCTCCGCTTCCTCGAGCACTATCGCTTCACGGGCACCATCCGCGGGTATCGCGAGGGCGAGCTGTACTTCCCCGGCTCCCCCATCCTGACCGTGGAAGGGACCTTCGCCGAGGCGGTCGTGCTCGAGACGCTGGCGCTCAGCATCCTCAACCACGACTCCGCCGTCGCGAACGCGGCGGCGCGCATGAGCATCGCGGCCGGCGACCGGCCGCTCGCCGAGATGGGATCACGACGCGCCGCGGAGCGATCGGCCGTCGCCGCCGCGCGTGCCGCCTACATCGCGGGCTTCGGCGCCACGAGCAACCTCGAGGCGGGACGCGAGTGGGGCATCCCGACCATGGGCACGGCCGCGCACGCATGGACGCTCCTCCACGACACCGAAGAGGATGCGTTCCGCCATCAGGTCGCTGCCCTCGGGATCGACACCACCCTCCTGGTCGACACCTACGACATCCGCGCCGGGGTCGAGACCGCCATCCGTGTCGCCGGGACGGGCCTCGGCGGGGTCCGCATCGACTCGGGCGACCTTCCCACCGTCGCCGCCGAGGTGCGTGCGCAACTCGACGACCTGGGCGCCACGAGGACGCGGATCACCGTCACGAGCGACCTCGACGAGTTCGCGATCGCGGCGCTCGCGGCATCCCCCGTCGATGCGTATGGCGTGGGCACGTCCGTCGTGACGGGATCGGGCGCCCCGACGGCCGGGATGGTCTACAAGCTGGTCGCACGCCAGGATGCCGCGGGCGGCTGGGTCGCCGTCGCAAAGGCCTCCACCGACAAGGGCTCCAAGGGCGGGCGCAAGGCCGCGTTCCGGACGCTGCGACACGGGACCGCGACGAGCGAGCTCATCGCGATCTCGGACGGCTTCGACGCGGTGCAGACCGCGGCGGACCACCCCGACGCGCGAGCACTGCAGGTGACGCTCGTGGAAGCTGGCGAGCCGGACGCCGTGTTCGAGGGCTCAGCGGGAACGAGGCTCGCCCGCGAGCACCACGCGTTCGCCCGCGACGAGCTCCCCGTCACCGCGCTCGCGCTCAGCCGTTCCGATCCCGCTCTGCCCACCGTCTACACCGACGCGTGAACGAGGGCGACGGTGGCGGACCGTCTCCTCAGCCCATGAGGGATTCGTAGATCTCCTTGCAGGTGGGACACACGGGGAACTTCTCCGGGTCACGCCCCGGCGTCCACTTCTTGCCGCAGAGCGCGCGGACCGGCTTCCCGGTCAACGCCGACTCGAGGATCTTGTCCTTCTTGACGTAGTGCGAGAACCGCTCGTGGTCCCCCGGCTCGACGTTCTCTTCACGCAGGAGCTCCTCGAGCTCCCGGTCAAGGGTGGCGACACCGCCGTCGCCGGGGCCGTCGGGGCTGTCGAGGGGGCTGCTCATGAATACCGATTCTATCCGCGGACGATCCGGTCCGGACGGGTTCGTCGACAACGTGTCAGGTGGACTCGGCGAACTCCATGAGCCGCTGCCCGGTGCGATCGAAGACCGCTCCGCCGCCGAAGATTCCGGCCAACAGCACGACGACACCGATTCCGAGGCCGCCCGACAGCGCGATCCACGTCCATCGCTCGTCGGCCGTCAGCGCCATCGCCCCCCACCACAGCGCGGGAACGCTCAGCGCGAGCGCGCCGATCATCACGCCGCCTTGGGATATGCCTCCGCCGGTGCGCTGTGGCTGCTGGAACGGGCTGTCGCCCGGGCGGGAGACGGCGTAGGGTGCCACGACAGAAGCCAGCGAGGAGAGGCCCAGCCCGCTGAGGAAGAGGCAGGCGCAGACCCCGAACATCGCGGGGAGCACGGCCCACCGGCCGTGGATGGAGATCGTGACCGGGATGGCGATCGCGAGGACGACGGTCCCGACGAGAGCGATGGGAACGAGTCGCCCCGCCCGGTCGGCGGACCCGCGGACCGCCGACGCGATGTGCATCCACAGCGCCGTGGAGTCGTAGGCGAGATCGTTGTGCGGCAGCCAGCCGAGGAACAGGGCGATCAGGGGCGCCGGGACGAGGACGGCGTCGGCGAGCGGGACGCCGACGAGCACGAGAGGGATGACGGTCACCCCGGCCGCCACCGGCACGATGATCATGTTGACGAGGTAACGCGGATCGCGGAACCAATAGACGAGGCTGCGCGCCGCGATGCCGCCGGCGGGCGTGCCGCCGGTGAGGTCGAACCAACCGAGTCCGCGCCGCTCGCGCGACGACCCGGGGCGTTCGGTGGAGGTCATGAGCCGACCGACCAGCCAGAACCACAGCATCGCCAGCACGGCCAGCGACACGAGCGCGATGAGCAGCGGCGCCGTCGCATCGCCCACACGCGCGCGTTCGGGCAGTGCCCACGCCGCGCCGAACGGTGTGAGCGCCAGCACATCGACGGCGGCGCTCAGCGCCGAGGGGACGCCGTCGGTCCATTGCAACGACGCGAGGAAGACGACGACCGGCACGACGACGACGATCACGGCGATGAGGAAGACGCCCGTCAGCTCCCTCGAGCGCCGGTCGTGCAGCAGCCCTCCGACGGCCAGAGCGATCTTCGCGAACAGCATGCAGGTGAGGACGCCGACGACGACCGAGACGAGGACCATCCCGACCGGGGCGCCACGGTCCGTCCAGAGCGCACCGAGAGCGGCGGCGATCGCCACCACGGCGAGCACGGGGACGCTGATGGCGCTCGCGACGAGGGTCACCCAGGCCGTCTCGCGCGCCGACGCGCCCAGGATCGCGAACCGTCGTGGGTCGAGTTGGTCGTCCACGCCTCCGACGAGTGGCGTGACGAGGAAGCCCAGCGTGATGGCGGATGCCGCGACCATCGTGACCGCGAAGGTCGCCTCGTTCGAAGAGGTCCTCAGCTGCAGAGCGGCGACGCACACGGCGGCGACGGCGAGCGCGACCAGAGCGAAGACGACCACCGTGCGCACCCGCTGGCGGCGTTCGCCGCGAAGCGCCCCGAGGAGCAGATCGAGTCTCAGTCGGAGAACGTGTGCAACCACTCCAGGCCCTCCACGTCGCCGATGCCGCCGGCCAGCTCGATGAAGCGCTCCTCGAGCGTCCCGTCCCCGCGGACCGCATCGAGCGATCCTTCGGCCAACACGCGTCCGCCGACGATGACGGCGAGGCCGGAGCAGACGCGCTCGACCAGTTCCATGCCGTGGCTGGAGAGGATGACGGTGCCGCCGTGCGCCACGTACGCGGAGAGGATGTCGATCACCGCGGCCGATGACACCGGGTCGACGGACTCGAAGGGCTCGTCGAGCACCAGCACGCGAGGAGTGTGGATCATCGCCCCCGCGAGCATGATCTTCTTCGTCATGCCCGCGGAATAGTCGGACACGGGGCGAGAGAGGGCATCGGTCAGATCGAAGGCGCGAGCGAGCTCCGCGCTGCGGCTCTCGACGACAGAGGACCGCAGTCCCCGCAGGACCCCGTAATAGTGCAGCAGCTGTCGTCCGGTGAGCCGGTCGAACGTGCGCAGCCGATCGGGGAGGACTCCCATCTGCTGCTTCGCCCGGCGCGGATCGGATGCCAGGTCCACGCCGGCGATCTCGATCGCGCCGCCGTCTGGCCGCAGCAATCCCGCGATCATCGACAGCGTCGTCGTCTTGCCCGCGCCGTTCGGACCGACGACGCCGTAGAAGGTGCCCGCTGGGATGCTCAGGTCGATCGCATCGACGGCGACCGTCGCACCGAACGACTTCGTCACCCCGCGCAGGCGCACGGCGGGACGGGACGTGAGTGCGTCCTCCTCCGGGACCGACGTGACGATCTGCGACTCCGACTCGGCCGGTGCGGCGATCGCGTCGAGCCCGTCGCGCTCGGTGTCTTCAGCAACCGGCGGCGCCTCGGGCTCCGGCTCGGCCTCCCCCTCTGGCGGGTCGACTGCCACGACGGCGTCCTCCGGCACGGTCGGCTCGGCGACAGGGACGATCTCGGCCCTCTCGGCGGCGGCTTCGAACTGCGCCGCCGCGACCTCGGGCCGCAGCTCCGGGAGCGGTGGCAGGGCGTGCGTGCCGTCGTCGTCCGGGAAGAGCGGCTGGGGGGCGGTCACCCGACCAACCTAGCAAGCGTGCCTGACGTTTGCCCGGCGCGATGCACAGGTCAGCGTGCAGCGCTCAGCGGGCGCTCAGCGGTGCTCCATAGGATCGTGCCGACATGCCCAGAGTCCACCGCATCCACTCGCTCCCCGATGACGCGCCGTGGGACGGCGGCCTTCCCCCGGAGGGTTCGCCGGAGCACCCGCGCACGATCCGCGCGCTCGATCGGGTGCTCCAGGTGCAGCGCCCCGTCGTCGTCGCCCACCTGCGCAGCATCCGTCTGCGCCACCCCGCGGCGTCGACCAGCGAGATCGCCCGCATGCTCGAGAAGCGCTACCTGGCAGCGGTGACCACGGGTGGCGCCGCGGTCGGCGCGACCGCGGTGATCCCCGGGATCGGCACCGGCATGACCCTCGCCCTGTCGGGCGTGGAGACCGTCGGCTTCCTCGACGCGACGGCCCTGTTCGCGCAGTCGCTCGCCGAGCTCCACGGCATCCGCGTCGACAACCCCGACCGTGCGCGTGCGCTCGTGCTCACCCTGATGCTCGGACAGGAGGGCGTGGACCTCGTCGCCCAGCTCGGCCGCCAGATCGCGGGGACGAGCGCGCCCCGGTCGTCATACTGGGGCGAGCTGATCACGAAGTCCCTCCCCCGCGCCGCCGTGGGACCGCTCGTCGATCGACTGAAGTCGTCGTTCATCCGCCAGTTCGCGGCGAAGGGCGGCGCCTCCGTGATCGGCAAGGCCCTTCCGTTCGGCATCGGGGCGGCCGTCGGCGGCGCCGGCAACCATCTGTTGGGCAGGCGCGTCATCGTCGGATCCCGGCGTGCGTTCGGCGTCCCGCCCGTGACGTACCCCGCCGAGTTGGAACCGCGCCCCGGCGCCGAACGCCTCGAACGATCGGCGTTCGGCACGCTCCGGAACGCCGGCGAAGCCGTGGGTGCCGTCGGGCGTCGAACGATCGGTACCGCCGTCGACGCCGTCGGCTCGATGCCGCGAAGGGGACGCCGACGCGCCCACGACGGCTCCCCCGACGACGCGCAGCCCGGTTCCTGAGCGCGGCAGCGGCGATGCCGCTTCCCGGTCGGCGGCCGTCGCGCAGAATGGGACGTATGGGAATCTTCCAAAGCCGCCCCGAAGAGCCGACCGAGTGGGGAGGGCTGCCCGACGAGCCGCTCGACGCGCAGCATCCGTCGGAGGTGCTTCCGCCGCCGGTCGACGACCTCGGGATCTTCGGAGCCGCCGGTGTCGCCGTCTCCGTTCCGGTCGAGGTGCTCGCCGGGGACGACACCGCGCCGGACGCTGACTAGCCTCGACCCCTGCGCGCGACGGTGGGGCACCTGGCCTGCTCGACGCCCTCGATCTCGACAAGGCGGTGCACGAGGCGATCTACGAGAACGTCTCGTCTCACGCTGACCCGCGCCGAGACGACGAGAGAGCCACCTCGCGAGATGCTCGCGAGGTGGCTCTCCAGCGTGTGTCCCCCGGTGGCTACGACTGGAGCTGGCCCAGCGTGACCTCCGCCGACGCGGTCTTCCCGTCGCGGACGTAGACGATCGTCGCCTTCGAGCCGGCCGCGAGCGCACGAACCTGTGCGGTGAGGTCAGTCGCGTTCGTGATCGGGAAGCCGTTGAACGAGGTGATGACGTCGCCCTTCTTCACGCCGGCGTTCGCCGCCGCCCCACCCGCGGTCACCTCGGCGATGTATGCGCCCGCCGTCGTCGCACCCTGCTGCGTCGCGGCGTCGCGGACGCCCGCACCGAGCAGGCCATGGGTCGCCTTGCCGTCCTTGATGAGCTCACCGGTCACCCGCTTGACGATGTCCGAGGGGATCGAGAACCCGACGCCGATCGACCCGGCCTGCCCGCCCGAGCTCGACCCGCCCGCCGAGGCGATGGCGACGTTGATGCCGATGAGCTTGCCCTGCCCGTCCACGAGCGCGCCCCCGGAGTTGCCGGGGTTGATGGCGGCATCCGTCTGGATGACGGCGATGGAGATGGAGCTCTTCGGTGTCGCCTGCTGCTGACCCTGCCCGAAGTCGAACTGGAAGGGCGAACCGTTCCCGCCGTCGCCCTGCTGCGGCTTCTGGTCCTGGGCATCGCCGCCGGGAGCGGCGGAGGAGGCGATCTGGATGGACCGGTTGAGGGCGCTGACGATGCCCGTGGTGACGGTGTTGGAAAGACCGAGCGGCGCGCCGACAGCGACTGTCGGGTCGCCCACGTTCAGCTTCGACGAGTCTCCGAACACGATCGGGGTCAGATCCGAAGCATTCGTGAGCTTGATCACGGCGAGGTCGTAGGTCGGGTCGGTGCCGACGATCGTCGCCGCGTAGACCTTGCCGTCCGACGTGGTGACCGACAGCTTCGCGTCGCCCGTCTGGCCGTCGAGGGTGACCACGTGCGTGTTCGTCACCACGTAGCCGTCCGCGGTGAGGACCACGCCCGACCCGGTCCCGCCGGACGAGCCCGACTTCGCGGAGATCGTCACGACACTCGGCACGACCTTCGCCGCGATCGCCGTGGTCTGGTTCACCGACGCCGTGTTGTTCACGGTGACCGTCGACGGGGCGCCGCTGACGACCGCCTGCGACTGCGGGAAGAACGAGGCGCCGGCCGCCGCGGTGCCGATGCCCGCCGCACCTCCGACGAGAGCCGCGGCCACCATGATGCCGACGATCTTGCCCGCGCCGATCTTCGCGGATGCCGCGACGGGCTCCGCCGGCGCGGGGCTCACCGTCGGCGGGACGCCGAACGCCGACCCGCCGTAAGCCGGGGCACCGTAGGGC
>CANSLE010000052.1 GCA_947647645.1 uncultured Microbacterium sp. | reverse complement strand
TTCCCACGGTTGCAGGAACGTTCGGCGCCGACGTCGTCCTGGTGGGCGCGCTCGCCGCCGCTCAGGAGGCCGAGTTGGGCGATCCGCTGCGCAGCGCCGAGCTCACCCAGACGGATTGGGTCTGAGCCTCGAGCACGGCGCGGACGGTGCTGCGAAAGCCCCGCGCGACTCGTTCCGACGGTTCTGTCCGACCGGGGTGGCGCCGAGCGCTCGGCGAGCGGGCCGTGTCCGCGATGTCGAGCGGAACGCGCCTGTCGGGGCGCAGATGACCCATCCCTGCCAACGGGACTCTCAGCCGGTGATGCGCGCGTCTCGCCGTTCGCAGAGGATCGCGCCGACGGGGCGACGGCCTCGTTCCGATCGCCGATGGGTCTCCACGATGTCGAAGCCGGCGGCCTCGAGCAGGAGATGCAGCTCGTGCGCCGGCCATCGGTAGGCGCGGGTCACTGCGTGGTCGAAGTGCTCCACCTCATCGCCGTCGAAGTAGCCGAGGAGGAGGGTGCCGCCAGGCCGGAGGACTCGCCCGAACTCGGAGAGGGGCTGCGCGATGCGGGATGGTTCGTGGTGGATGGTCGAGAACCAGGACAGGACGCCTCCGAGGGAGCCGTCGGACTCAGCGATCGCGTCGATGCTCCCGCACTGGAACGGCACCGAGGGGTATGCGGAGGTGGCCCGAGCGATGAACTCGGCAGCGATGTCGATGCCCTGGACGTCGATGCCGAGCCCGTGGAGGTGGTTCGACCAGTGGCCCGGGCCGCACCCGGCGTCGAGGATCCGACCGGACGTGTTGCGCGCCCACAGGTCCACGAGTCGACGATCGATCGGGTGCACGGCTGTCATCGACCCGAGAAGGTCCGCATACTCCGCGGCTCGGGCCGCGTACGCAGAAGCGACGTCGTCCACGCGAACGAGGCTATCGGGCGGTGGGCGAGCCGAGGCGCTGCGCACGTCCAGCTCCACCGGCTGAACCCGCTGAGAAGGGTCGGCGCGTCGTGCGGATGGGTGGGTGCGCGTCCGGAACCCCGTGCCGCGCGAACCGCGCGTCACGGGCCGCACACATGCTCCCGGCGACAGGGGCGGAGCTAGCCTGGACGGATGAGTGCACAGGTCTCGCCTTCGCCGGCATGGACATGGCCGGGGCCGAGCGCGGTGATCGTGGGCGGCCTCTCACGGGAAGATCTCTTCGCGCGGCTGCAGGAGTGTGGCGTTTCGCTCAACGCACACGCGCAAGCGCTGCTGGCGGGGCCGATGTTCGTCCCGCGCGCCCCCGAGCGTGTCGAGATCGTCGCTCTCGCGGTGGGCGAGCTGGGACTGCCCGACGGGGCGACCCTGCCGCAGGTGTATGCCGCGGCGCAGGCTCTCGGGCTCGACCTGTGCCCACAGGATGCTGCGCCGTATCTGAGGCTGGCGTGGCTCACGCAGCCGAATTCGACGGATTCGGTCCTGTCCGCTGGTCGTTCCCCGCAGGGGTCACTGAAGGTCGCGTCACGCCCCGTGAGCGACGACGTCGAGGTGCCGAAGGGCTCCTACCTGCGCGTCGTCGACGGTGTTCCGTGGCTGCGCGGCTACCGCTGCGACGACGAGTACCGCTTCGCGCCGGGGGATCTGTTCGCGTTCCGGGCTGCCGGATAGGAGTCTGCGGGGCCGGCGCGTCTCCTGCCGTGAGCGCAGGAAACCGGGGAGGGGCATCGTCGCAGTCGCGGCGCTGCCCCGGCATCATCGACCCTTGATCGTCCCGGTGCCTGCGGCGTGATCGATGTCGATTCCTGTGCCGTACGGCTCGGACAGAGCCGATAGCCGGGTGAGGATGTCCGCTCCGGTTTCTGGGGAGGCGAGGCGGGGGATGCCGCGTTCCGCGTCGCGTCCGTGTGCGCGCAGCTCGACGGGGTGGAGGGTGATGTGGTTGATGGCACCGTCTGCGTCGTAGGCGATGACGGGGATGACGCTTTCAAACCAGACGTCTTCTCCGAAGACGCCAGCCACGCGCATCCATTCGAGGAACTCGGCGGGGGTGGTCTTCTCGGGATGAAGTCGTTCGCGCCCGGGGGCCAGGTGCCACAGTCGTCGTTCCCATTCCTCGCGGACCACGACGGCTTGGGCGTTGTCCATGAAGCAGAAGTTGCCGAGCGAGTAGAACGCGACATGACTGCCGAGGATCTCGATTCCGCGAAGCTGGTGGGGTCCGTGGGCCACGAACACGTCGGCGCCGTGCTCGAACGATTGCGTGGCCAGGTTGCGGAGGAACGCGGGTGTCGTGGTCGTCCAGTTGTCCGGTTCGTGGGTGTGTGAGGCCACGACGGTGAAGTCCGACGTCTGCTTGGCCTGTCGGACGTTGAGCAGGATGCCGGCGAGGTCATCGGGATCGACTTTGTAGTCGAGCATCACGGGCTCGTCCACCCCGGGAGCGTGGGCCGCGTAGTGCTGGCCGAACAGCGTGACCACGCCGAGCATGTCGTCGATCTGCAGGAGGACGTCGGGTCGCGAGGCCGGTGGCTGCGCGTCGCGGATTTCGCGGAGGGCCTGCAGCTGGGTGGGACTGACCTTCGCGATGGGGGTCAGGCGGAGGGTGCTGGCCCCGGGACGGCCGTTGCCGAGCCCGAGTGCGTCAGTGGCGGGGGTATCGCCTTCGAACGTCGTGGTGAACGAGACGAGGCTCGTGCGGGCGCGTTCGCCGTCGTGGTAGCCCGGGGCGCGCGCGGCCGACAAGTTGCGTCCCGTTCCCGCGAGCCGCAGCCCGGCGTTGTTGAGGTGGTCGTCGGTGCTGGCCAGTCCCTGGTGGCCCCAATCGGTGCTGTGGTTGTTGGCGCGCGAGAGGAGGTCGAATCCGAGCTCGACGAGGTCGTCTGCGACTTCGGGGGGTGAGGTCAGCCACCCGAAGCCGGACTGCGCAGCGGGGTGTCCGTCGAAGGTGCGGTGGTCGATGATGCTGCCTTCGAAGTTCCCCACCACGAGGTCTGCGGAGTGGAGGACAGTGAGCAGGTCTGCGGATTCGCGGCGCAGGAGCCGGGCGATGGGCTGGCTCATGATGATGTCGCCGACAAGCGCGACGGTGTATCCGGCGGGCACTTTCGCCGCCTTCCACTGCGGGTTCATCGGGGTGTGGGCGGTGGGGTCAGCGGTTGTCATGGCGTGCCTCCTCGAGGCGGGCGTGGGCGAGTGTGGCGAGGGCAGCAGCCTGGTCGGGGAGAACGGTGTCGTCGAATACCACGCGGGGTGAGTGGTTGAACTCCGCGGTAGTCGGGTCGGTGCCGGGTGGGGTGGCAAGCAGAGCAAGGAAGGTTCCGGGCACGCGGTCGAGCACGAAGGAGAAGTCCTCAGATCCCATGAGTGGGGTGGGGGCGGTCGCCACGCGGTGCGGCCCGAGGAGGGAGCCGAGGCGGGCGATCGTCGTGGCGGTGGTGTCGGCGTCGTTGATGGTGGGCGGGTAGCGGAAGTCGAGTTCGACGTCGGCCGTCGCGCCGTGCGCGGTCGCGATGCCATGGGCCAGCGCGGGGAGGCGCTCGTGAAGGGTCGCGACGGCGGCCGGGGTGAGTGCGCGCACCGTGGCGTGCAGACGCGCGTGCTCGGGCGTGACGTTGATGGCGTCGCTGTCGGTCTCCAGTTGTGTCACCGTGACGACGACCGGGTCGAACACATCGAAGCTGCGGGTGACGGTGCTCTGCAACGCGAGCACGATCTCGGCGGCGATGGGAACGGGGTCGATCGTCTGGTGCGGTTGGGAGCCGTGTCCGCCGCGGCCGCGGACGGTGATCGTGAGGTCGCCGGATCCCGCGCACACGGTGCCCGCTCGGGTGGCGAACACGCCTCGCGGACCGGGGGCTACGTGCACGGCGTATGCGGCGATGATCTCGGTGCCGGCGGCTTCGAGGAGACCTTCGTCGATCATGATCCGTGCCCCGCCGTGCCCTTCCTCTCCGGGCTGGAACATGAACACGATCGAGCCGTGGATCTCGCCCCGATGAGCGGCGAGCAGCCGCGCGGCGCCGACAACCCCTGTGGCGTGCAGGTCGTGACCGCAGGCGTGCATCGCACCATTGGTGGACGCGAACTCCAGTCCGGTCTGTTCGATGATCGGCAGTGCGTCGGTGTCGCCACGCAGGAGCACAGCGGGGCCGGGGTGCGCTCCGCGCAGGATTGCGACGATTGAGCTGAGCTGTCGGCCGGTGATGATCTCCAACCCGAGCCCGTCGAGTGCGTCGAGGATGCGCTGCTGGGTTCGGGGTGTGTGCAGTCCCACCTCCGGGTCAGCGTGGATCGCGCGGCGCAGCGCGATGAGGTCGTCGGCCAGCGCGCGCGCTTCAGCCAGGTAGTCGGTGCGGCCGGTGACGTGCGTCGGGTGTGCCGTGGTCGATGCCATGCGGTGCTTCCAGTTCTGGTCGGGTAGTGACGGAATACCAGGGGCGTTCAGCTCACGAGCGGCTCGGGGTTGCCGTGTGCCCGGCAAGGTGGAGGAACAGCAGCGCGATCAAGGCGATCAGGAAGGCAACGGCAGAGCAGACCCAGATCACCTGGTAGCCCCCGAGTCCGGCCGAGGTGCTGCCGGCGGCGGTCCAGGCTCCGAGGATGGCGGCGAACACCGCGCCGCCGACGGCGCCGCCCAACGGGCGGAGGGAGTTGTACACGCCGACCGATGCGCCGGTCTGCCCCTTGGGGGTCAGTTCGGCCAGAATCGCGGGCAGGCCGCCGAGGAGCAGCCCCATGCCAGCGCCGGAGACGATCGCGTACACCCACACCTGCCACAGCTCGGTGTGACAGACGGCCAAGAAGAAACTCCCCGCCGCGGGCAGCGCGGCGCCCGTGAGCAAGGCGGCGCGGGGCCCGAGCAGGTTCGCGATCGGGGCGAACAGGGCCGCACCGATTGTGGCGAACAGGGCGAGTCCGGCCACGACGAGCGAGATGGTGGTGGCGCTGGCGGCGAAGCCGTAGCCTGTCGAGTCCGGATCGGCGCTGAGGAATGTGGTGAGGGGAGCTTGCGCGCCGAACATGACCGCACCGAACAGGAACCCGGCCAGGTGGATCGGGCCCGCGCGGCGCGACAGGGCGAGGCGGATGTCGATTGCGGGCGACGCGGTCCGTCGCTCCCACCAGACCCACGCCGCGAGCATGACGACCGAGAACCCGAGAATCCACCACGTCGTCGGGGAGGCCAGTCCGCCGGACTGGGCGCTGCTCAGACCGAGCAGCAATGCCACCATCGCCACGGCGAGTCCGAGGAACCCGGGAACATCGATACGGCTCGGGGTGCGCTCGGGGGATTCGGGAATCCGGAAGAACACCGCCCACAGGCTGACCGTCAGCGGCAGCAGGGGGACCAGAAGCGTGAGCGTCAGCGACGGCGACGCCGCAGAAACCACCCCGGCGGTGATCGTGCCCACGATGGCTCCGCCGGTCAGGAACGACACCAGCATCCCCACGCCTCTGCGTGCGCGGTCGCCGCTGAGGTGCCCGTGGATGATCGCGATCTCCAGCGGCAGCCAGACCGCTATCGGGCCTTGCAGCACGCGCGCGGCGAGCACCGCGGGATAGCTGGGCACCACAGCGATCACCACGACACCGAGGGCCACGACGATCATCGCGATCCGCAGCACCCGGCGGTGCCCGAACATGTCCCCCAGCCGGGAAAGCAGCGGCACGCAGACGGCGGCGGAGAGCGTCTGCACGGTGAGGAACCAGGGGATGTCGGCGTCGTTGACCTGAAGCCAGCGCGCGATCTCCGGCAGCAGGGGGGAGTAGTACCCCTGCACGAAGCCGCTGGCCAGCTCACAGAACACGAGGAGCCCGACGACCGCCCCGAGGCGTGAACGTCCAGCCGCCGGTGGTGATGCGTTCTCGATCATGGATTCTCCATTCGGGTGTCCGTGAGCCGGCCAGCGGGGTGGGATCATCGACTCAGATGTTTATGAAACGGTACGTCGCGTATTCAAATTGAACATGACCAATTGCGTTTCGATTGTGTAAACCTTCGCCGGTGAGCGCGGTCAGACGGCTCTTGCTAGGGCTGGGCCCAGCGGAGTCGGCCGACCGCCCGCACCGTGCGGCCAGTGGGTGAGACGACTTCCTCGATCTCGACGGACGTCCCGAGGGGGCGGCATGCGTCATCCAGGAATTCCAGGATTTCGCGCCCGATGTTCACGTCTGCCAGGCGGGGGATTCCTCGCCACAGGTCGGGGTCCTCGTCGCGCTGGAAGAACAGCTCGATGGGGTGGAAGACGATCTCCTGGAGGACGCCGTCCTGGTACTCGGTCATGGCGACGACGCTTCGGAAGTTGTGTTCAGACCAGAAGATTCTGAGCCGGATCCAGTCGAGGAACTCAGCCTCGGATGTCACCGCGGGGTCCAAGACGATCCGCTGGTCTTCAGGCAGGTTGCGATTCAGTACTCGCCAGATGTACCGCTCCCATTCGTCGGGGACGACCACTTCCTGCGTGTTGTTTGTCCAGAAGAGGTTGCCCAGCGAATGGAAGATGGGCACGCCCCGGTATACCTCGACCCCGCGAAGGCGATGCGGGCCGTGGCCGAACAGGAAGTCCACCCCCTCATCCACGGCTTCGCGGGCGAGCTCGCGTGAGTACTCGGGGACGTGGGTGGTGTTGTTGAACGGACGGTGATGGTGCTGTGAGGCGATGAGGAACCCGAACCGATCCTTGCCGACGCGGATGCCATCGAAGAGCTCCCGGTGATCGTGTACGGACCACTTCTGGCTCACCCGGACCGCGTGAGCCGGCGACATGTCGGGGTCGAGCTCGATGAGGTTGCCCAGGAGGTGGATCAGGGGCGCCCCGTCGATCTCGAGGTCGCCGAGCGGATCGCCGACCCCGAGCGTTTCGGTGACGCTGCGGAGGAAATCGTGTGCTTCGGGGCCGGCGCTGACCACCGTATGCTGCCGCAGCGCGCTCGCTCCCGGGCGCGCTGCGGCGCCTCGGCCGGGGTTGCTGGCGGTGGAGTCGTCCACGATCTCTGTGGTCCACGACACCATCCCGATCGGCGTGCGATTGATCAGCAGCCCGCGTGCCTCGCGAGATTCGATGCGAGTGGATCCGGTGCCGGCGTGGACAATGCCAGCGTCCTCGAGATAGCGGTTGGTCATGTCCATGCCATCGCGACCCCAGTCGGTGGTGTGGTTGTTCGCCCGCGAGAGCATGCCGAGATTCAGCGCTTGCAGCCCCGGCACGACGGTGGGATTCGCGATCAGCCAGCCGAACCCGGAAAGCGCGGCCGGGTAGCCCTCGAATCGCTCCGCGTCGATGATCGAGCCCTCGAAGTTGCCCACCACCAGATCGGCGTCGTTGAGCAGCTCGATGAGGTCGCGGCAGTTGGGATCACTTTCCATTTGAGGGAGAAAGTCGACGGTGATGATGATGTCGCCTACGGCAGCGAGACGAAACCTCCCCGGCGGCAGGGTGAAGGTCCGGTTGTCGGTCGGGAGTGACTGCTCTGTCATGGTGCGTCCTCTCAAGGATGGTCGGCGTCGTCGATGAGGCCCGCGGCGCCGGACGAATGTGGAGCGGGTGTGTTTCTCCTCTCATGGGTGAAGGCGCACAAGGCATGCGCACGAGGCTTTGTTGCGGATGCGCGGCTCAGGCGGAGGCGCCCGGACGACGCCCGCTTACGCCGAGACCTTTCGCGGAGGTGTCGCAACCAATGCGGCGATGACGGCTGCGTAGTGGGAACGCGGGATCTCGATCTGCTTCACCGTCTGGCGATACAGCGTCAAGCCGGCGATGGTGTCCAGGAGTAAGTCGGGATCGGTGTCGGCGGCGATCTCCCCGCGGGCGATGCCGCGATCGATGATGGCCACACCCTGATCGCGACGAGCACGGAAGAACTGATCCCACAGTCGGGCGAACACAGCAGGTTCGAAAATCGCGAGCAGCCCATTGCTCTCTCCCGGAGCTACGCCGGCCCTCTCCTGGTTCACACTGTTCACCAATGCGTGCTCCAGCAGGTCACCGGCGAGGCTGCCGGTGTTGGGCAATTCTCCTAGGGCAAGCACGGACATCGCCGCGGCGGCGACCAGATCGGCCTTATCTGAGTAACGCCGATAGATGGCCGTCTTCCCGCAGCCGGCACGCTTTGCGACGCGCTCCAGCTTGAGGTCTCCGTATCCCGATTCCGCCACCAGCGAGATCGTGGCCTCCAGGATGCGGCGTGTGACGTCGGCGTCGCTGGGACGTCCGACCGGGCGAGAGGCGGCTACATTGACCATGACCAAACGGTACGTTCCGTTTCGTTACCCGCGCAACGCTTTCGCGTGAAGGTTGTGTAACGACCAGGGCACCGATCTTCAAGCAAGGAGGGAACATCATGAACGCTGGTCGGATTGGCTTGTGCCGCCGGCTCTCGTCGAGGTTCTTGAGCCCGCTGATCGAAGATCGTTCAAGACCCGGCTGGGAGCTGAGTGGGTGCCCGCCGACAGGAGCACATGGCGAGCATGTCTGCTGAAAGCGCGACGATGACGTTGGCCGAGACCCGAAGGTCGCTCGGCACGCACCTCGGCCGACCACCACCAGGGCAAAGCAAAACCCCCGCCATGTAGAAGCTAGGCGAGGGTTTCTGGGACCGTTGTAACGACGGTCCTTGTGGCTCCGACGGGCGTCGATCCCGTGACCTCACGATTTTCAGTCGTGCGCTCTACCAACTGAGCTACAGAGCCGCGCGGCGTGCGCTGTGCAGAACCTGCCGCGTCCTACGCGAAGGGCCCTCGATCTCGAAAGAAAAGGGCCCGTCGCTCGGAGCGACCCTGACGGGACTTGAACCCGCGACCTCCGCCGTGACAGGGCGGCACGCTAACCAACTGCGCTACAGGGCCATGCGTATTCAGTTGTGTGTCGGAGAGTGACCCCAACGGGATTCGAACCCGTGCTACCGCCGTGAAAGGGCGGCGTCCTAGGCCGCTAAACGATGGGGCCGAGCGAACCCGGAGGCTCATTCTTACCGACGCTCAAGCATAAGAGATCCTCGGGCAAATCGGAAATCGAGGGCGTGGGATGCCGCGACCCGACCCATCTGCGAGGCATGATGGCCGCGGACGCGGCATGCGATCACCCCCGGTCTCACAGTGGTTTCATCATCACCGACCCCTGGGAGAATGTGGCGAATGTTGTTAGTGTGACTGGTGTTGCCATCGATGGATGGTGGGGGTCGACGCGCGTGAATGACGGAGGTTCGAGGTGGAGACCGAGAAGACCGCTTCGGCGGAGGACTGCGGCTGCGCGCCCACGCCCCGGGAACTGAAGAGTCTGGGAGGTCCGCTGAGCCGGCGCACCGCGCTCGGACTGGCCGGACTCGGCGTGTTGAGCCTCGGCGCCGTGAGCGCGCTGGGCCTCCGCTTCAGCCCCTCCGCTTTCGCTGCCGACTACCCGTCCTGGGACGACGTCCAGGCGGCCAAGAGCAACGAGGCTGCCAAGGGTGCTGAGGTCACTCGCATCCAGGGGCTGATCGACGCGTTGCAGGCCGACGTTGCAGCCAAGCAGGCCGAGGCGCAGCGCTTGGCGTCCGAGTACCTCGCCGCCCAGGAGGCGTTCGAGATCGCGGCTGACAACGCCGCCGCCCTGCAGACGCAGGCCGACGCCGAGGCGGCACGTGCCACAGAGAGCGCCAAGAAGCTCGGCCGGCTCGCGGCCCAGCAGTACCGGGCCGGCGGCGGCGATCCTTCCATGGAGCTCTTCTTCTCGGGTTCCGCCGCGAGCGCGGACGACCTGCTGACGAAGCTCGGCACCATGGACCGCCTCGTCGATGCCAACCGCGGTGTCTACGCCGACGCCGTCAGCGCCCGCAACAACGCACAGAGCCTCAGCGACAAGGCCAAGGTCGCCCGTGACGAGCGCGACCGCCTGCAGAAGGAAACCCAGCAGAAGATGCAGGCGGCTCAGGATGCGGCGACCGCCGCGCAGGCCGCGCTCGCCGAGCAGGACAAGTACCTCGGCACCCTCCAGGCCCAGCTCGCCGCCCTGCAAGACCAGACCGCCAAGACGGTCAGCGACTACCAGACCGGTGTCGAAGTCGCCCGCAAGGCCGAGGAGGCCCGCCAGGCCGCTCTGGCCGAAGAGCGCCGTAAGCAGGCCGAAGCCGAGGCTGCAGCCAACGCCGGCAACGGCGGTGGCGGCGGAGGCGGCGGCGGCGGCGGAGGTGGTGGAGGTGGTGGCGGCGCACCCGGCACCGACGGGTGGGTGCGCCCGGCATCCGGTTACATCAGCTCCTGGTTCGGCAACCGTGGCACCATCTGCGGCGCCGGCGGCTGCGTGACCGGACATCGCGGCATCGACTTCGCCACCGCGTGCTGGTCGCCGATCTACGCGGCCGCCTCCGGTCGCGTGGTGTACGCCGGCTGGGGCGACGGCTGGGGCAACTACGTCAAGGTCGACCACGGCGGTGGTGTCATCACCGGCTACGCCCACATCGTCGACAACGGCTACAAGGTCGGCTACGGCCAGTGGGTCAACGCGGGCGACGTCATCGCCTACGTCGGCAACACCGGGGCCTCCACCGGCTGCCACCTGCACTTCGAGGTCTACTGGCAGGGCGTGCGCATCGACCCGGCGCCTGTTCTCTACCAGCACGGCATCGACGTCTACTGACCGTCCCCCGCCACGCAGAAGAGCGGATGCCGATCGGCATCCGCTCTTCTACGTACGAGACGAGTCTCAGATGGTCTTGGGGGCGTGGCCCTCACCCTGCGTCGCCGTCTGGGCGCCCTCGTCCTGGAAACGCTGGAAGGCCTCGGCCACCAGACGCTCGGCCTCGTCGGCGCCGGCCCACTGGTCGACCTTGACCCACTTGTCGGGCTCGAGGTCCTTGTAGTGCTCGAAGAAGTGGCCGATCTCGCTCTTGGTCCACTCGTCGAGGTCGTCGACATCCTGGATGTGCGCCCAGCGCGGGTCCTTCGCGAGCACGGCGACGACCTTGTCGTCACCGCCGGCCTCGTCGAGCATCTTCAGCACGGCGACGGGGCGCACCTTGGCCATCACGCCGGGGTACAGGTCGCGGTCGAGCAGCAGCAGCACGTCGAGCGGGTCGCCGTCCTCGCCGAGGGTGTCCTCGAAGAAGCCGTAGTTGGCGGGATAGCCCATGGGGGTGAACAGCACGCGGTCGAGGAACACCCGGCCGGTGCCGTGGTCGACCTCGTACTTCACGCGGCTGCCGCGCGGAATCTCGATGACGGCGTCGTATGCGCCCATGCTGGTGCTCCTTCGGAGGGTCTGGTGGATGCCGGCATCCAGCCTAGTCGGCGGCCCCTGGGTGCCGTACTCCGTCTCGGTGGGACGGGCGCCGCCCGCGATGCGCGCGATCACCCGCGCCTGGTCTGCACAACTCCTCCTCAGGTGGACCCCGGGCCGCGGCCGGCCCCGGTTCCCTCCGTTGAGGAGGAGTTGTGCGGGCGGGCTGTCGCTAGCGTGGATGTCGTGGACCACCGCCCCAGCCTCGACCCCGCCGTCGCCGAGATCCGTCGGGCGGTGCGCGCGGTGCTCGCGACGGTCACCGGCCCCGTGCTGGTGGGGCTCTCCGGCGGTGCGGACTCGCTCGCGCTCGCCGACGCCGTCGCCTTCGAGGCCCCGAAGGCGGGCATCGCGGCCTCGGCGGC
>CANSLE010000051.1 GCA_947647645.1 uncultured Microbacterium sp. | reverse complement strand
ACCCCGCAGAGAAAGCCGTCGCTGCCGAGGGCCCGCCGAAGAAGAAGCGCAGCCCGTGGACGTGGCCCCTGGTCGCACTCATTGCGCTGCTGCTCATCGTGCTCGGCGGCACCCTGTTCGCGCTGCTCGGCAACCAGAGCCCGCAGACGGCCCCCACGGTGTCCACGCCGACGACGACGCCCCCGCACACCTCCGCTCCGCCCGCGCCGTCGCCCAGCAAGACGACGGTGGCCATCGACAGCCTGGGGCTGATCGGCCAGACGTGCGACGCGGCGAAGACGCGCGCCGCCAACGCCGGCCTGACGAACGTCTCGTGTGTCCGCGGGTCGGCCGCTCCGACCGAGGCCGAGGTGGGCAAGATCTACCAGACCAACCCGACCACGGGAAACGTGAAGTTCGATGCGGCGGTGACGCTGACGTTCTACGACGAGATGACGCCCATCGGCACGCCGAACCCGCCCACCGTGACGAACGACCCCAAGGGCTCCTCGACGTTCACCGTGACGTGGGAGGCCTTCACCTGCCCGGCCGGCTCGGCGGTCAGCGCGTATAACTTCACCGTGATCAACGGGACGTTCAACGCGAACAACAGCACGACCTACCAGTCGCCGACGGCTCCGCGCAGCCTGCAGGTGACCGCCGACAAGAACGTGCAGCCGGGATCACTCATTCTGGTGAAATACACCGCGCAATGCGGCGATCGACAGAGCGCGTCGTCGCAGGAGGGACAGGCTCCGATCCCCGCGCCGAGCACGCCGACGGGGACGCCGGCGCCCTGATCGGGCGCCGCGCCGCGGGTTTCGGCGCTGGATGGGCACCAGCAGCCGTTCAGGAGCGTTCGATTAGGCTGGCTCTCAGTCAGTCCAGGGGAGAGAAGTGTCTGCAGAGCAGCGTGTGCTGTCCGAGCGGTACCGTGTCGATGAGCTCATCGGGCGCGGGGGGATGGCGAGCGTCTACCGCGGACAGGACCTGACCCTCGGGCGTCAGGTCGCCATCAAGATCCTCAAGCGCGAGCTTGCCGACGACAGCGCCTTCCGCACGCGCTTCCGTCTCGAGGCGCAGTCCGCGTCCCGCATGTCGCACCCGGCCATCGTCCGCGTGTACGACGCGGGCGAGGACAGCGAGACGGATGGCGACGGCACGACGCACCAGGTTCCGTACATCGTGATGGAGCTGGTCGAGGGAACGCTGCTGAAGGACATCGTCTCCGACGGCGGTGTTCCGGTGAGCGACGCCATCCGTTACGTCGACGGCATCCTGGAAGCCCTCGCCTACTCGCATCGCGCCGGCGTCGTCCACCGCGACATCAAGCCCGGCAACGTCATGGTCACCGCGGCCGGGCAGGTCAAGGTCATGGACTTCGGCATCGCCCGCGCGGTGTCCGACTCGTCGTCGACGGTCGCCGAGACCACCGCCATCATCGGCACCGCCGCCTACCTGTCGCCCGAGCAGGCCAAGGGGGAGCCGGTCGACGCGCGCGCCGACCTCTACTCCGCGGGGATCGTCCTGTACGAGTTGCTCACCGGGCGCCAACCGTTCCGCGGCGAGTCCCCGGTGGCCGTCGCCTATCAGCACGTCAGCGAGACGCCGTTGCCGCCGTCGGAGCTGGTCGATGCCATCCCGCGCTCGGTGGATGCCGTCGCCCTGCGCGCACTGGCGAAGGACCCGTTCCAGCGGTACCAGGATGCGGCGTCGTTCAGACAGGCGCTCGACGCCACCCTCGACGGTCACGCCCCCACGAAGAAGCAGGTCGGGGCTCTCGCAAGCGAGCTCTACGGCGCGAACCCTCGTCAGGCCGCCGAGACGGCGCGCTCGCTGCGCCAACTGACGGCCGACACGACGATGCGGCGCACCCAGGCCGGGCCGCCCGCCGCGTGGATCTGGGCGGGTGTGGCCGTCCTAGCCGTCGTCCTCATCTCCGTCCTCATCTGGGTGATGACCAGCCGACCGGGCGGCGCCATCCCGCAGAACTCGCGCGTGGTCGACGACGTCGTGGAGATGTCGTGGGACCGGGCGAGCGAGAAGCTCGCCGCGCAGGACCTGCAAGCGAAGCGCGTCGATCAGAGCGACAATCAGGTGGCCGAGGGCAACGTGATCCGCACGGAGCCCATCGGGGGCACCATCGTCGCTCCGGGGCAGACGATCACCGTCTATGTGTCGACCGGCCAGCAGCGCAGTGCCGTGCCCTCACTCGTGGGTCTGTCGTCGACCCAGGCGGAGGCGGCCCTGAAGGCCGCCGGCCTGCAGCTCGGTGCCGTGACGACGCGGAGCAATCCCGACCTGGCGCCGGGCATCGTCATCTCCGCCGACCAGACCGCGGGAGGCCAGGTCTCGGTGGGCACCCGGGTGAACCTCACCGTCGCCAGCGGCAAGGTCGCCCTCGTCAACCTCGTCGGCTACACGGTGGATGCCGCGACGCGCGAGCTCTCCTCCGAGTCGCTGAAGCTCACGCCGAAGGTGGTCGAGGACCCGTCGTGCCCGGCGACCTCCGGCACGCGGATCGTCGCCGGTCAGTCATTGCCGCCCGGAGACGTCCCGATCCACTCCACTGTCGAGCTGCGGGTCTGCTCGGGCACATAGCCTCAGCCCCGGTCGTCGAGCGGGCGCGGTGAGTCGATGCGCGTCAACCCCGAAGCGGGTGCCGTCCGCGGCCGCGGTCTGCCGCGCCCGGAACGCCGACGCGCTCGAGCCAGGTGCCCAGAAGCAGATACCCGCCCTCGGTCAGCACGGATTCCGGGTGGAACTGCACTCCCCACAGAGGCAGATCGCGGTGCCGCAGTCCCATGACGACGCCCGATGCCGTGCGCGCAGTGACCTCGAGCTGCGCCGGCACGGTGTCGGGGACGACCGCGAGCGAGTGGTACCGGGTGGCGGTGAAGGGCGACGGCAGCCCGGTGAACGGGAAGTCGCCGTCGTGGCACACCTCGGATGTGGTGCCGTGGCACAGCTCCGGTGCCTCCGAGACCGTGGCGCCGTAGGCCACTGCGAGAGCCTGGTGCCCGAGGCAGACGCCCAGAAGGGGGATGCCGGCACTCGCCGCTGCGCGCACGACGGCCACCGAGGCGCCCGCGTCCACCGCCGTGCCGGGGCCGGGCGAGACGAGCACCCCCGCGAACCCGGCGATGGCGGCGACCGGATCCGTGACGGCATCCGCCTCGACCAGCACGGTCGCCGCACCCAGCTCGCGCAGGTACCCCACGAGCGTGTGCACGAAGCTGTCGTGGTTGTCGACGATCAGCACCCGCGGGCGGTCATCCACCGACGGTGGCCTCCTGCGGGTTGATGAACTGTCCGACCCACGGGAACACGTACCAGAACAGTCCGTACAGTACGGCGGCCAACAGCACGAGAAGGATCAACACGCGCACCCAGGCCGGGCCGGGCAGGACGCGCCACAGAGCGGCATACATCAGGCGGTCACTCCCTGAGTCAGTGAGGCGGGGGCACCCGCGGCGGTCGGGGTGAAGCTCTCGAACACCGCATAGGCGATGATGCGCTCGAGCATGTTGAGCTTCGGGGCGCAGCTGGTGAGCGTGAGATAGCGTCCGTTCGCGGCCGCCCCCACCTGCTGGGGAACCGGCAGCAGCACCTCCACCTGGGTGTCCTGCACGTACTCGAGCGTGCGGAACCGATACGTGTACCAGCCGTCGGGTGTCTGGATCACGATCGCGTCGCCGATGACGAGCTTGTCGATCGGATCGAACGGCGCACCGGAGGTCCAGCGGTGTGCAGCGTAGACGGTGTTGCCTATCTCGCCCGGCATCGCCGTGTCGGTGTAGTGGCCGATCTCACCGGCGTCGAGGATGTCGTGACGCCCGGTTCCGGCCGCCACCGTGAACTGCCAGTTCGGCCCGAAGCGAGGGATGAACATCACGCCGAACTGCCGGCCGTAGTCCTGCGCGGCCATGACCGGGACGACCGGATCCACGGGTGTGCTCGGCGACGCGCTGGGCGACGCGCTCGGACGGGGTGAGGCCGACGGGGTCTCGGCGGGCTGCTGCAGCCAGCTCTGCGAAAGGGCACTGGCCTCGCTGTGCTTCTGGGACCCGATGATCAGGTCCCCGATCCACATCTGCCACGCGACGTAGAGCAGCGCGACGACGCCGGCCGTGATGAGGATCTCGCCGAGGACGCCGAGGAACGATGCCCGCTGACGCGGGCGTGCGGGCTTCACCGCGGGAGCGGCGGCGGCCGGGCCCTCGTCCGTGATGGGCTCGGCGGCATCGGCCTGTGCGGCGAGGCGGAGCGCGCGACGCGACGTGTGCTCCCCCGGGTCGGCGACCCGGGGACCGTCGTCGCCCCTGCCCTCATTCACGGTGCGATTCTCGCACAGCGTGGCTGAGGGGGACCTGCCAGGTAGAATCTTCGCCATGGCACGTTCAGGCAAGGAAGACGAGCAGCTCGCGGAGTACGGCGAGGGTGAGTCCGCGCCCAACCCGGTGTGGTTCAAGCCCATCATGCTCGGGCTCATGATCCTCGGGCTGCTGTGGGTGATCGTCTTCTACCTGAGCAACCAGGCGCTGCCGATCCCCGGTATCGCCGGCTGGAACCTCGTGATCGGCTTCGGCATCGCGTTCATCGGGTTCCTCATGACCACGCGCTGGCGCTGATCGCTCCGTTCCGCGGTCTCCCGGTTGTCCACAGGCGTCACGTCCTGTGAATGACACCGGTGTAATTCATCCCCATCTGTGGATGAACCTGTGGATAACTATCGGGCGTACAGGTACAGCGGCACCGCCAGCAGGGCGATGAGCCCGATGCCGACAGCGATCAGCAACCCGATCTGCAGCCCCCGCTGACGGATCTTGCGCGTACGCGCGAAGATCACGCCGATGAGCGCGCCCACCAGACCGCCGCCGATGTGCGCCTGCCAGGCGATGTTCGATCCCGGCAGGAACGTGATCACGAGGTTGATCCCGAGCAGCACGGCGATCGCGGTCACGTTTGCGCCGAGATGGCGGCCGATGACGAACATCGCACCGAGCAATCCCCACACCGCACCGGAAGCGCCGACGACCCACGTGTTCGGGGCGAGCAGCGCCGTCAGGACCGAGCCGCCGAGAGCGCTGAGCAGGTAGAGCGCGAGGAAGCGCCACCTTCCGAGCAGCGGCTCGAGACTGCGTCCGAGCGCCCACAACGCGAGCATGTTGAAGGCGATGTGGAAGATGTTCGCGTGAACGAGTGTCACCGTCAGCAGTCGCCACGGCTGCACGTACGCCAGCTGCGCGTGGAAGGCGAGCAGGTTCTGCACATAGAGACCGACGCCGGGGATCAGTCCGATCAGGTAGAACACGCTGGTGACGATGACCAGCGTGTAGGTGACGACGGGCTTTCCCTCGAGTCCGGCCACGCGGCGCCGCGGCATCCGCGTGACATTCGACTTCGCCGCCTGCCGCTGGTCGGCGAGGCACTCCGGACAGATCACGCCCACCGGAAGCGGCGTCTGGCACTCTCCGCAGATCGTGCGCAGACACCGCTGACAGAGCACGAAGCTCTGGCGATCCGGATGCCGGTAGCAGAAGTTGTCCGGGTTGGTCCGGAGCTCGGAGTCGGTCACGCCGGCCGGTTCCGCGCGATCAGGCCGCGACGACGTCGATGGAGCTGATGACGACGGGCTCGATCGGGCGGTCGCCCGCGGCGGTCGGGACGGCCGAGATCGCGTCGACGACGGCGCGCGACGCATCGTCGGCGACCTCGCCGAAGATCGTGTGCTTGCCGTTGAGCCACGGCGTCGGGTCGGTGGTGATGAAGAACTGCGAACCGTTGGTGCCCTCGGCCGTGCCCGTGATCGCGTTGCGACGCAGACCCGCGTTGGCCATGGCCAGCAGGTAGGGCGCGCCGAAGGTGAGCTCGGGGTGGATCTCATCGTTGAAGTTGTAGCCCGGGCCCCCGACGCCCTGGCCGAGCGGGTCGCCGCCCTGGATCATGAAGTTCGGGATGATGCGGTGGAAGATGACGTCCTTGTACAGGGGACCCTCGCCGGGCTTGCCGGTGGCGGGGTGGGTCCAGGCCTGTGAGCCGTCGGCGAGACCGGTGAAGTTCTGCACCGTACGGGGTGCGTGGTCACCGAACAGGTTGACGACGATGTCGCCGTGGTTGGTGTGGATGGTCGCGACGGCAGTGTGGATCGGCATGCCTAGCATTCTCTCACCTGTCAACCCCTCGCAAGGCCCGGAGGGTCTGGCAAGATGGGATGAAACCAGCCGGAACCCAGGGAGGGCACCGTGAGCCTCAGCCGTAAGCGCAAGAAGGAACTCCGCAAGCTCCAGCACCAGGCGACGACCCTGTGGGAGTCGCAGCAGGTTCTGCTCGGGCAGGCCGGCGACGTGGCCCGCGAGGCGGGACGCCAGCTCGGTCACTACAACCGCGAGCAGGTCGTGCCGACCGTGCAGCACACGTACGAGAAGTACGCGGCCCCCTATGTCGAACAGGGCGTCGCGACCTCCAAGAAGGTCTACAACGACAAGGTCGTTCCCGCCGCCGGGGCCGTCATCGGCTCCGCGCTGTCGGTATGGGATGCCGCGAGCGAGAAGCGCCACGAACTGGCCGCCGGCCGCGGCTTCGGGTCGGTCGACCTCGCCGCCCTCCAGAAGAAGGCGGACAAGTACGGCAAGAAGGCGACCAAGCGCCTGAGCATCCCCGAGCCGAAGAAGCGCATGGGTGCCGGCGGCGTCATCGCCATCCTCCTCGGCATCGCCGCCGCGGCGGGCGTCGTCTACGCCGCGTGGCAGACGCTGCGCGCCGACGACGAGTTGTGGGTGGCGGACGACCCGCTGCGCGCACCGGATGCCTGATCCGCTCGATCGCGTCCGGACGGCCGCCGCGTCGCGTGGTCTCGTGGTCGAGCTGCGCGAGCGACCCGCGGCATCCAGTCTCGCGGAGGCCGCGGAACTGCTGGGTCTGCAGCCGGCAGACATCGTCAAGACGCTCGTCGTGAAGAAGTCGGACGACACGTATCTGTTCGCGCTCATACCCGGCGATCTCGCGATCTCGTGGCCGAAGCTGCGAGCACTCGTCGGGGTGAACAAGCTCCGCCTGCCGGAACCGGAGCTTGCGCTCGCAGCGACCGGCTATGAACGCGGCACGATCGTGCCCATCGGCAGCACCACGGACTGGCCGGTGTACGCTGACACGTCGATCGTGGGACGCCGGATCGCGATGGGCGCCGGCGTCCACGGCTACAGCCTCTTCGTCGATGCGGATGATCTCATCACCGCCTACGGCGCGACGGTCGCCGACATCTCCCAGCCGGTGGCGCCCGCGCCGTAACAGCGCCGAGGGGAAGCTCAGAGCGCGGGGCTGTCGCCGTAGCCGGCCATGCCGAGTGCGATGTCGACCAGCTTCACCCGTTGTTCTGGGAGCGCAGCGAGGGGAAACCACTCCGCGCGGTCGGTCGAGCCGTTCGTCTCGTGACGCAGCTGCCCGCCCGTGACCTGCGCGCGGTACACGATCCGCAATGCATGCAGGGGCTCGGTGTCCTGCGCGTACACACGCCGGTTTGCCGGGATCACCCGCGAGTGGATGCCGAGCAACTGCCCGATCCGGACGCGATAGCCGGTCTCCTCGCTGAGCTCTCGGCGGGCCGCGTCCACCGGATCCTCCCCGGGTTCGAGCCCGCCGCCGGGCATCGTCCAGGCGCCCCGGCGCCCTTGATGCCAATGGGCGAGCAGCACACGATCCGCGTCGTCGACGACGACGGCGTAGGCCGCAACCCGGAGGTCCATTCCGTGAGCCTAGCCGCCGAACCGAGGCCGCGACCGCAGGATCAGACCGCCGCGATCCGCGACTCCCGCTCGCGCAACGCCCGCTCGACTGACTCCACGTCGCGCACCGCTCCGCGATCGGCCGAGGTGGCCATCGCCGCGTAGGCACGCAGCGCCAGCGACACGGGGCGATTCCGATCCACGGGGGCGTAACCGCCGGCATCCAGCAGTCGCGCGCGGCGACGCTCGAGCTCGTCGTTGTCCACCCGCAGGCTCATCGATCGGGAGGGGATGTCGATGTCGACGATGTCGCCGTCCTCGACGAGGGCGATGATGCCGCCGCTCGCCGCTTCCGGCGAGACGTGCCCGATCGACAGACCCGACGTGCCGCCCGAGAAGCGCCCGTCGGTGACGAGCGCGCAGACCTTTCCGAGACCGCGCCCTTTGAGGAACGAGGTCGGATGCAGCATCTCCTGCATACCCGGCCCGCCCTTCGGTCCCTCATAGCGGATCACGACGACGTCACCCGGCTGGACCTGCTTACCCAAGATCTTCGACACCGCCTCCTCCTGCGACTCGCACACCACGGCGGGTCCGGAGAACACGAGGATCGACGGATCGACGCCGGCCGTCTTCACGACGGCCCCGTCGACCGCGAGGTTGCCCCGCAGCACCGCGAGCCCACCATCGGCCGAGTACGCGTGCGCGACGGAGCGGATGCAGCCGTTCTCGGCATCCTCATCCAGCGCCACCCAGCGCTCGGACTGGGAGAACGCACTGGAGGAGCGCACGCCGCCGGGGGCCGCGTGCCACAGGTCGCGGGCGGTGGCGGACGCAGTGCCGCCACGCACGTCCCACGCGGCCAGCCACGCATCGAGGGAAGCGGAGTGGATCGACGACACATCGGCGTTGAGCAGCCCCGCGCGGTGGAGCTCGCCGAGGATCGCGGGGATGCCGCCGGCCCGATGCACGTCCTCCATGTAGTACATGCGGCCGTACGCCGGGTTGGGCGCGATCTTCGCGAGGCAGGGCACCCGGCGCGAGATCGCGTCGATCTCGTCGAGCCCGAAGTCGATGCCGGCCTCGTGCGCCGCGGCCAGCAGGTGCAGGATGGTGTTGGTCGATCCGCCCATGGCGATGTCGAGCGCCATGGCGTTGGCGAAGGCGGCGGGACTGGCGACCGCGCGGGGGAGCACCGACGCGTCGTCCTCGTCGTAGAAGGCGCGGGTGATCTGCACGGCGACCTCGCCGGCCTTCTCGTACAGGGCACGACGTGCGGTGTGCGTGGCGAGCACCGAGCCGTTGCCGGGGAGGGCGAGACCCAGGGCCTCGACCAGGCAGTTCATCGAGTTGGCCGTGAACATGCCCGAGCACGAGCCGCACGTCGGGCAGGCGTTCTCCTCGATGCGCTGGATGTCGGCATCCGACACGGTGTCGTTGGCCGCCTCGGAGATCGCGTCGACGAGGTCGAGGGTGCGTACCGTCCCGTCGACGAGGGTCGCTCGGCCCGACTCCATCGGTCCGCCCGAGACGAAGACGGTGGGGATGTTCAGCCGCAGCGCCGCCATGAGCATCCCGGGAGTGATCTTGTCGCAGTTGGAGATGCACACGAGCGCGTCGGCCTGATGGGCGTTGACCATGTACTCGACCGAGTCGGCGATGAGGTCGCGCGACGGCAGCGAGTAGAGCATCCCGCCGTGGCCCATCGCGATGCCGTCGTCGACGGCGATCGTGTTGAACTCGCGGGGGATGCCGCCCGCGGCGCTGATCGCGTCGGAGACGATACGGCCGACAGGCTGCAGGTGGGTGTGCCCGGGGACGAACTCGGTGAAGCTGTTGGCGACGGCGATCATCGGCTTGCCGAAGTCGGCCGCGTTGACGCCGGCGGCGCGGAAGAGGGCGCGGGCGCCGGCGGCATTGCGTCCGTGGGTGACCGTGCGTGAGCGCAGAGGGGTGGGCATGATCCCATGGTGGATGCCGCGGTCCACCAGCGGAAGTGGGCGTTGCTCCTAGTAGTGGGAGCACTAGGTTTGATTCATGCAGGTGGAGATGGCTGTCGATGACGTGGCGCAACGGCGGCGCGAGCTCGGCGGATTTCTGCGCAGCCAGCGCGAACGTCTCGATCGGGCCGCGTATGGGCTGCCCCCCGCCGGGCGCGGACGGACGACCGGGCTACGCCGAGAGGAGGTGTCCTACCTCTCCGGGGTCAGCGTGACGTGGTACACCTGGCTCGAACAGGGACGCGACATCCATCCGTCTCGCCAGGTACTGGACGCCGTCGCGACCGCCCTGCGACTGACGGACGCCGAGCACGACTACGTGCTGAGCCTCGTGGGGCTCGCCCCGCGGCCCGTGGTCCGTGCCGACGCCGTCGACACCGCGCCGCCGCACGTCCAGCGGTTCCTGGACGCCCTCGACGAGCACCCTGCCTACGCGCTCGCGCCAGACTGGGGCATTGCGGGGTGGAATCGCGCGTACGAGCGCCTCTATCCGGGCGTGGCCACCACGTCGGCGGCCGACCGCAATCTGCTGTGGCTCGTGTTCACCGATCCGTCGGTGCGGTCGCTCCTGGACGACTGGGACGACACGAGCCGCCGCTTCCTCGCCGAGTTCCGCGCCGAGGCGGGACCGCGGCTGGGCGACCTCCGCTACCGCGATCTCGTCTCCCGGCTGAGCGCAGCGAGCACGGAGTTCCGGGCGCGGTGGAACGAGCACGGCGTCGGCGGCTTCCAGTCGCGCGATCGCGTGTTCCGCCATCCGACTCTCGGGCGCCTCGTCTTCGAGCACCATCAGCTGCGCCCGTCGGATCAGACCGACGTGCAGATCGTTGTCTACGTGGCGGATGCCGAGACCCGCACGCGCTTCGCGGCACCGGCATCCTGACTCGGCACGGCGGTTAGGGGTTGAGGTCTCGAGGATGAGAAGCGCCAACTGTCTGATCTTCACTGCGCGGCGGCCTCACGCCATGACCCCCACCCCGATGTCCGAAGGGTCGGCACCGTGGACTTTCGTCGAGAAGTTCATAGATCGAACCTAAGAGAAGCTGCCAGCGTGTTACGGTCTTGACCCACAAAGTTGGTGCCGAGAGGTGCGCCAGGTCGATCTGGGGTGTTACGGGGGAACAGAGTGTCAAGTCGTCGCGGTACCATGCTGATTTTGGGCTTCATTTTTGTGCTCAATTCTGGGTTGATCTTCTTCAACGCAGCTGGACGCATCGAAGGATATGTGAGCGCGGTCATCTGCCTCCTGGGGGGAATTGTGAATCTGGTATACGCCTCTCGGAAGATCTCCACGCCGCGTACGTCTGATGACTCTGCACCGAGCTGAGGTCGAGCTCACAAGGTCGTCGATCGCGGAGTGTGTGCGCGGTGTTGAACCATTGAATGCAGCTCGCGGTGGCGACCTCGACCTGGTCGACGTCCCGCCAGGGGCCGCGCTGCCGGATCAATTCGGTCTCGCAGAGCCCGTTGACCGCTTCGGCGAGGGTGTTGTTGCTCCTATAGTTGTCAACTCATGATTTCGCCTGTTCGCGGGTCGGTCTTAACGAGGTGGTAGACCTCGCGGATCACGTAGCGCTTCAGGCAGTGGGTGATGTCCCGTTTGCCCTATCCTTCGGCGGTGCGGCGGGCGACGTAGGCGATCGTTGGCTCAGGGAAGCGCATGTCAGAGCATCTGCTCGGGCGGGCGGGTGATGTGACCTTCGGCAGCGCGATGGGCTCCCGCCCCACGCCGGCGCAGCTGGAAGCCAGATGGGCGGTGACGAACTCGCTCGAGGACCATGCGCATGCGGAAACGCTGGGCGTCGAATACCTCATCTGGCAAGGCCAAATCTGGGCACTCAGCCGTGATGCGGAGGGCTGGCGGCCAGACAACGGCGGCGGCAGAGCCTGTCAAGTTGTTTGTGTAAGCGGGCATCGCTCTGTTTTCAGAGGTAGGGC
>CANSLE010000050.1 GCA_947647645.1 uncultured Microbacterium sp. | reverse complement strand
AGCGCCGGCGGCATCCAGTTCGGCACCGCCGTGGTCGACGCCGACATCGACCGCCCGACGAGCGCCACGCAGGTCACCGCCGGCGTCCGCCCCGAGGACATCGTCGTGAACCCCGCCGACGGCCTCGGCCTGTCGGTCACGGTGGACCTGGTCGAAGAGCTCGGCGCCGACGGCTACCTCTACGGCCACACCGACATCGCCGGCAAGCGCACCGACATCGTCGCGCGCGTCGACGGTCGCAGCCACCCGAACGCCGGCGAGACGGTCGTCCTCGCCCCCGTGCCGCACCACGTGCACGCGTTCGACATCGAGTCCGGTGAGCGCCTCACCAAGAAGGCCATCGCCTCGGCCTGATCCGACGACGCTGCGGCGCGGGTGGCGCCGGTTCCCGCGAACCGGACCCCCGCGCCGCGGCGTATCCCCCGACGAAAGCGAAGACCGGCGTGGTCCACTCCCTCACGATCACTGCGAGCAGCGTCGACGCGGGGCTACTGGCCCTGCCCTGGTCCACCCCCCTCGAGGAGTGGGGCAAGGACACCATCGTCTCGCTCCCGAAGGGCTTGTCCCGCCACCTGGTGCGCTTCGCCGACCTCTCCGGGCGCGTCGTGGCCGTCAAGGAGACGACGGGCGAGATGGCGCGCCGCGAGTACGACATGCTCGGCTCGCTCGGCCGCCTCGACGTCCCGTGCGTCGAGCGCGTCGCGGTGATCGACGGCCGCCGCACCGCGAAAGGCGAACCGCTGCCGGCCGCGCTGGTGACCGCACACCTCAAGTTCTCCCTCCCCTACCGCGCCCTGTTCACGCAGGTGTTGCGCCCCGATACGGCCGGTCGGCTCGTCGACGCCCTGGCGGCCTTGCTCGTGCGGCTGCACACGATCGGGTTCTTCTGGGGCGACGTGTCGCTGTCCAACACCCTCTTCCGCCGGGATGCCGGGGCCTTCGCCGCCTACCTCGTCGACGCCGAGACCGGCGAGCTGCACGAGGGGGGTCTGACGCGCGGCCAGCGCGAGCACGACCTCGACGTCGCGCGCACGAACATCGCCGGCGAGATCATGGACCTCGAGGCGGGCGGCCGACTCGAGGGCGGAGTGGATGCCGTGGCCGTCGCCGACGGCATCATGTCCTCGTATCACTCGTTGTGGGCGGCGCTGACCGACAAAGAGAGCTTTGCGGCAGGCGAGGCGTGGCACATCACCGAGCGGGTCAAGCGCCTCAACGAGCTCGGCTTCGACATCGGCGAGATGTCGATCCGGACGACGCCCGACGGCACGACCGTCTCCATCCAGCCCAAAGTGGTGGATGCGGGGCACCATCAGCGTCGCCTTCTGCGCCTCACCGGTCTCGACGTCGAGGAGAACCAGGCTCGACGCCTCCTCAACGACATGGACGAGTTCCGCGCGCGCGTGTCACGACTCGGCTCGGACGAGGAGATGGTCGCGCACGAATGGCTGACCCGCGTGTTCGAGCCCGTCATCAAGGCGATCCCGTGGGACCTGCGCGCCAAGCTCGAACCGGCGGAGGTGTTCCATCAGGTGCTCGAGCACCGCTGGTACATGTCCCAGGCCCGTGGGCAGTCCGTGCCGATCGCGGAGGTGGTGTCCTCCTACATCGACGACGTCCTGCGGCACCGCCGCGACGAGGCGACCGTCATGGGCCCGCCGACCGAGACCATGGCGATCCCGGTCATCACCGCGGCGGTCGGAACGGTCGACGACGACGAAGACGAGGACATCGACTGGCGCGACCTCGTCTGAGCCGGCATCGACGCGCGTCGCCCGCGCAGCACCGAGTCGAAACGCCGCGCCGTCAGTAGCCGACGGTGAAGCGCTCGCGCACGTGCTTCGGATCCTCGACCTCGTCGAGGACGGCCACCGCGAGGTCGGCGCCCGAGATGAACGACTCCCCCTCGGCATCCACCACGATGACATCGCCACCGTCACGGTAGCGTCCGGTCCGCTCCCCCGGGTTGAACGCCCCGAAGCCTCCCGCGGGGTGGATGAAGAACCAATCGCGTCCGGTCTGCTCGGTCTGCAGGTCCTCGAGCACGCCGATCATCTCGAGCGCTTCGGCCTTGTACTCCTCGGGAAAGCCCATGTCGATCACACGCGGGCCGCCCGGCGCGGTGAGGCTCCCGCCGGCACCGCCGATGACGCCGAGACGCACGCTCTCGGGCAGCACGGTGTTGAGCGCTTCCAGGTTCGGCCGGACGAGCCCCTCCATCGCACCGCGCGGTGCGATGGCGCTGATCACGACATCGACGCCCTCCACTTGGGCGACGAGGCCGGGGATGTCGAGCAGGGTTCCCTCGACATAGGTTGCGCCGGCGACCCGGTCGGCGGCCACGGACCGCGAGACCGAGAGGACCGTATGACCGCGGTCGACGGCTTCGGAGACGATGTGACGGCCGGCGAAACCGGTTCCGCCCAGAACGGCGATGATGGCCATGTCGGAGATCCCTTCGTGGGGCGCCAGATCACACAGAAGCGGCGCGGATGGTGGCGACCTGATAGAGCGCGACGGATGCCGCGATCCCGGCGTTGAGCGATTCGGCGGCGGTCGAGATCGGGATCGAGACGACCTGGTCGCACGTCTCGGTGACGAGGCGCGACAGCCCCTTGCCCTCGGAGCCGACGACGATGACGACCGGCCGGTCGGCGAGCTCGAGGGCGGGAAGTGCGACGTCGCCCCCGCCGTCGAGACCGAGGACGAACACGCCCTGCTTCTTGAACTCCTTCAGCGTCGTGGTGAGGTTCGGCGCCATCGCGACCGGGACGCGTGCGGCCGCCCCCGCACTGGTCTTCCAGGCGGCCGAGTTGACGCCCGCGGAGCGACGCTGCGGGATGATCAGCCCCTGGCCGCCGAAGGCCGCCGTGGAGCGGATGATCGCGCCGAGGTTGCGGGGGTCGGTGACGCCGTCGAGGGCGACCAGAAGAGGGGTCTGGCCCTTGGCGATGACCTGCTCGAGGAGGTCCTGCGGGTGCGCGTACTCGTACGGCGGCACCTTCAGCGCCACGCCCTGGTGCACGCCGTCGAAGCCGGCCATGCGGTCCAGCTCGGGGCGGGTCACCTCCATGACGGGGATGCCGCGCTGCGTCGCGATCGACAGCATCTCCTTGACACGGTCGTCCATCTCGACGCGCTGGGCGATGTAGAACGCCGTCGCGGGGATGCGGGCACGCAGCGCCTCGAGCACCGAGTTGCGCCCGGTGACGTTCTCCGTGTCGTCGCCCGCCTTCGCCTTGGGGGCACGCGAGGGCCCGGGCTTCTGCCCCGGGCGTCCCTTGCCGCCCGCGGCGGCGTACCGCTCGGCGGCCGCCTTGCGCTTACCGGCGACGTGCCAGCTGCGATCCTCCGCCCTCGGCGTCGGGCCCTTGCCCTCGAGCGCCTTGCGCCCGTGTCCGCCCGTGCCCTTGAGCGGGCCCTTCTTCTTGCCCTTGCCCGCGGAGGGGTTGCCTGGCTTAGCCATCGTTCAGACTCCAATGGGTCCCTTCGGGACCGTCTTCGAGGACGACGCCGGCGGCCGCGATCGCATCGCGGAGACGGTCGGCGCTCGCCCAGTCTCTGTTCGCGCGCGCCTCCGCGCGCTGGGTGATCATCGCCTGCAGCAGGCTGTCCAGGGCTCGGCCCTGTGCGTCATCGGATTCGCCGCGCCAACGCGGATCGACGGGGTTCATGCCCAGCAGCCCCATCATCCGTCCGACCTCGCCGAGTGCGCGCGCCGCGGCATCCCGGTCGCCGGCGTCGAGAGCGGCGTTGCCCCCGCGCACGGTCTCGTGGACGACTGCGAGGGCCTGCGGTACACCCAGGTCGTCGTCCATCGCGGCGGCGAACGCGTCGGGAAGCTCGGCGTCCACGAGGGGTGTCGATGTCCCCAGGATGCGGACGGCGCGCTGTTGGAACGTACGGATGCGCTCGAGGGCGGCCTCCGCTTCGTCGAACGATGCCGGTGTGAGGTCCAGGGTCGAGCGATAGTGGGCCGCGCCCAGTGCGTAGCGGACGACGAGGGGGTCGCGCGCAGCGAGGACGTCCGCCGCCAGCAGATGGTTGCCCAACGACTTGGACATCTTCTGCGCGCCGACGGTCACGAGGCCGTTGTGCACCCAGTACCGGGCGAAGGCGTCACCGGCGGCGGCCGACTGGGCCAGCTCGTTCTCATGGTGCGGGAAGCGCAGGTCGATGCCCCCACCGTGGATGTCGAACGAGGTGCCGAGGTAGCGCCGGCTCATCGCGGAGCACTCGATGTGCCATCCCGGACGTCCCGGTCCCCAGGGACTCTCCCAGACGGCGTCGGCGGGCTCGTCAGCCTTTGCACCCTTCCACAGGGCGAAGTCGCGCGGGTCGCGCTTCCCGCGGGCGTCCGCATCGGCGGCGGGCTCCATCGCGTCGATGCTCTGATTCGTCAGCGCACCGTAGGAAGGCCACGACCGCACGTCGAAGTAGACGTCGCCCGCGGCGGCGTAGGCATGTCCCCTCCCGATGAGGGTCTCGATGAGCTCCTGCATCTGCGGGATCGACCCGGTCGCGCGCGGCTCGTACGTCGGCGGGAGGATGCCGATGGCGGAATACGCCTCGCCGAACTCGCGCTCCATGCGGTACGCGAGGGCCCACCACGGCTCGTTCTCCGACGCGTTCTGCAGAACCTTGTCGTCGATGTCGGTGACGTTGCGCACGAACGTGACGCGGCCGAAGCGCCACGCGAGCCAGCGTCGCAGGAGGTCGAACGCGAGGGCGGCGCGCAGATGATGGATGCCAGGGCCCGACTGCACGGTGGGACCGCAGACGTACATGGTGACGTTCGCCGGGTTCTGCGGGGCGAAGTCGCGCAACGCCTGCACCTGGGTGTCGTAGAGCCGGACCGTCACCGCTCCAGCCTACCGGCGCGGGCGAGACCGGACAGCGGCGTGGGACGCATACCGACGATTCGTCTCCACCGCCACGACCCGTCCCGCTGCCGCACCCTCCGGCCGCGTGGAGGTGGAAGAGCCCACTCAGGCGGTAGAGACCACGGCCACGGCGAAGGCCGCCACGCCCTCGCCCGTGCCGGTGAATCCCAGCCCGTCCGTCGTCGTCGCCGACACGACGACCGGGGCGCCCAGCGCCGCGGAGAGCACGCGCTCCGCCTCCACGCGGCGGGGCGCGAACCGCGGACGACGCGCCTGCACCTGCACCGACACGTTGCCGATGGTGAAGCCCGCCTCGGCCACCAGCTCACGCGTCCGCGCCAGGAATGCCTCTGCGTGCGCGCCGGCGTACTGCGGCTGGTCGGTGCCGAAGTGCGTGCCGATGTCACCGAGACCCGCGGCCGCGAGGACCGCGTCGACGATCGCGTGCGCGACGGCATCCCCATCGGAATGGCCGTGCAGGGCCGGCTCGCCCGGCCATCGCAGACCAGCCAGCCACAGTTCCCCCTCGCCGCCGACGGCGTGCACGTCCGTACCGATGCCGACGCGCGGCATCACCGGCGCAACCGGGGCCGGAGCGGCGCCGAGCAGCGCCCGGGCGCGGTCGAGGTCCGTCGGGGTCGTGATCTTGAAGCTGCGCTCGTCCCCCGGAACGGTCCAGACCTCCGTGCCGGCGCTCTGCACGAGCGCCGCGTCGTCGGTGTGGTCGGCGGATGCCGCGGCGTACGCCGCATCCAACACGACCCGGGAGAACCCCTGCGGCGTCTGCGCCGCGGCGAGGTCCGAGCGGTCGACGGCCTCGCGCACCGACTCTCCCGCGACCCGTTTGACGGTGTCGACGACCGGGAGCACGGGCAGCACGGCATCCTTCCCGCTCTCGAGGGCGACGATGACCCGCGCGAACACGTCGGGCGGAGTGAGGGCGCGCGCCGCGTCATGCACGAGGACCCACTCGACGTCGGGCCAGACGGCACGCAGACCCGCAGCGACGGACTCCTGACGTGTCGCTCCCCCCGCGACCACGGAGACGAGGTCGTGCCGCCCCGCGGCGACCGCACGAGCCTCGGTCAGCGCATCGCCGACACGGTCCGCCGGGGCCACCACGATCACCTGCGCCTCGGGGGCGGCGAACACGCCCGCGAGGGCATGACGCAGCACCGTGTGCTCGTCGAGACCGACGAACGCCTTCGGCCGGCCCGCGCCGAGGCGCTGGCCGGAGCCCGCGGCGACGACGATCACCGCGACGCGCGGGACGGGAAGCAGATCTGAAGTCACATCGCGACCCTACCGAGCCGCGTCGGCGCGGGCGAGCCCGCGGCCGCGATCAGCTGGCGAGAACCTCGTCCAGCACGCCCGACGCGTGGTCCTCATCGGCCTTGAGGGCGAGCGCGATCTCGGAGACGAGGATCTGGCGCGCCTTGGCGAGCATGCGCTTCTCGCCGGCGGAGAGTCCGCGGTCCTGATCGCGGCGCCACAGGTCGCGGACGACCTCGCTCACCTTGATCACATCGCCGGAGGCGAGCTTCTCGAGGTTCGCCTTGTACCGGCGCGACCAGTTCGTGGGCTCTTCGGTGAACGGTGCGCGCAGCACATCGAACACCTTCTCGAGACCGTCCTTGCCGATCACGTCACGAACACCGACCAGGTCGACGTTGTCGGCAGGGACCTCGATGATGAGGTCTCCCTGCGTGACATTGAGCTTCAGGTACTTCTTGGTCTCGCCCTTGATGATCCGGTCCTTGACCTCGATGATCGTCGCGGCCCCGTGGTGCGGATAGACGACCGTCTCGCCAACCTCAAAAAGCATGCAGTTATGTCCTTTCGGCAAAGTCCAGAATACCACAGGCGACATACGCTAAGGTTCGCCGACTGGACGTCTCGCGCCGCCACGGCAGGGACGCGCCGCGGTCCCGACATAGAATGAGCAGACACCGACTCGTCCAGGAGGATCCGTGAACACGCGCCGTCTCGCGTCCGTCGCCCTCGCCGCCGTTGTGGTCCTCTCCACCGCCGGCTGCAGCATGATCTCGCCGCAGGCCACCACCATCGGCTACTCCGCCGCAGAGGGCGTCAACATCACCCACTCGGCTCCGCTGAAGGTGCGAAACGCCCTCTTCGTGGCGAACGAGAAGGGCACCCGGGCGAACTTCCTGGCGGCGATCGTCAACGACACCGACACGGCCGAGACGCTGCTGGTCGGAGTTCAGGGTGACACGCAACGCGTGCGCGTCCCGGCCCACTCCACCGTCAGCCTCGGCTTCGAGGGCGCGGAGCCGCTGCTGTTCAACGGACTGTCCGCCAAGCCCGGCACCGACGTGCGCGTCTCTTTCCAGTCGGGAACCGGCGAAGCGGTCGAAGACCGCGTACCCGTCCTCGACGGCACGCTGGCGTACCTCAAGGGCTTCGTCCCCGCCGACTGATCGGCGGGGGGCGTCAGGCCTCGAAGCGGTAGCCGAGTCCGCGCACCGTCAGGAGCATCACCGGCTCGCTCGGGTTGCGCTCGATCCGCGAGCGGATGCGCTTGATGTGCACGTCGAGCGTCTTGGTGTCGCCGAAGTAGTCACTGCCCCACACCCGGTCGATCAGCTGCCCTCGCGTGAGCACGCGGCCCGCGTTGCGCATGAGCACCTCCAACAGCTCGAACTCCTTGAGCGGCATCGGGATCGTCTCGCCGTCGACAGCCACCGTGTGGCGATCGATGTCGAGCACGACACGCCCACCGTCGACGACGCTGTCGTCGAGCCCCAGGTCGGGCCCCTCGCTGCGGCGCAGCACGGCCCGCATACGCGCCAGCAGCTCCCGCGACGAGTACGGCTTCGTGACGTAGTCGTCGGCCCCCAGCTCCAAACCGACCACGATGTCGACCTCTGAGTCCTTCGCCGTCAACATGATGATGGGGACCTTCGAGGTCGTGCGCACCACACGGCAGACCTCTGTCCCCGGCATCCCGGGGAGCATGAGATCGAGCAGGATGATGTCGGCACCGCGGGACGCGAAGGCCTCGAGCGCGGCGGGACCGTCCTCAGCGATCTCGACCTCGAAACCCTCCCGTCGCAGCAGGTACGCGAGAGGATCGGCCAGATCAGGCTCGTCCTCGACGATCAGAACGCGGGTCATCTCTTCTTGTCTCCTTTCGCCCGCGCACCATCGCGGGCGGATTTCTTCTTGCGCTTCTTCTTGACCGGAAGGTCGTCCGGAGGCGCGACCGCCGGAAGTCGCACGGTGAACGTCGAGCCCCGCCCCGGTCGGGACCAGACCTCCACCTCTCCCCCGTGCCGCTGGACGGCGTGCTTCACGATCGACAGCCCGAGCCCTGTGCCACCGGTGCGGCGCGAGCGGGCCTGATCGGCACGGTAGAAGCGCTCGAACACGCGCTCCTGCTCCTCCTCGGGGATGCCGATACCGCGGTCGGTCACGGCGATCTCGACGATCTCGCCGTCGCTCTTCACGCCGACCCCCACCTGGCCGCCCTGCGGCGAGTAGGCGATGGCATTGGCGACGAGGTTGGCGATGGCCTCGGTCAGCACCTGCACGTCGCCGCGGACGTAGGCGTGTCGTTCACCCCCGCGCGCGACGGCGATGGCAGCGGAATCGGCGGCGACGGACTGGGACTCGATCGCGGCGGCCACCACCTCGTCGACAGACACGTCGCGCAGTTCGGTGAGATCGTCGGCCGATTGCAGGCGCGACAGATTCATGATGCGGGAGGTGAGCTGGCTGAGACGGGCCGCCTCGGCGCTGAGTCGACTGGCGAAGTGGCGCACCTGATCGGGATCGTCCGCAGCGGACTCCACGGCCTCGGCCAGCAGGCTGACGGCACCGACGGGCGTCTTCAGCTCGTGGCTCGTGTTGGCGACGAAGTCGCGACGCATCTCCTCGACGCGCTCCCGCTCCGTGATGTCCCGGATGACGATGAGGATGAGCCGCGGTGTGATGACACTCGCCCGGGCCGAGACCAGCCGCGGCTCGACGCCGCGGCGCAGACGCATGGTCTGCGTCTCGGGGGTCTCCGTCCGCCGCACCGAGCGCGCCAGCGCCCGCAGATCGTCATCGGGCAGGGCGAACTCCTCGTGCATGCCGAAGAGCTCTGCGGGTGCCGACACGGCGACGATCTGGAGTGACGTGTCGACGACCACCGCGACCTCGTCCATGCCCTGCAGAACGGCCGCGGTGCCGTCGGGAAGAGCGGTGGATGCCGCCACGCGGGAACGGTCACGTGCGCGCAGCGCGATCAGCACGAGCGTCGCCACGCCCCCACCGAGGACGAGGCCGAGGATCAGCGCGATCACCGGCTGCAAGGACTCCATGCTCCCAGCGTAGGGTGGACGGACACCGCAGATTCACGTGACGGATCGGCGCCGGAAACCCCGCCGGCAACGTTCATCGCTGCGGCACCGATCGTTAACCTTGTCCAGCGATGATCGCCGGGGCAGCGGACGGCACCGTGCTCGTCCGCCGGAAGAGAGGCTCCCTCATGCGCGAAGTGTTCCACCAGTCGCTCGAGGACGTGCAGTCGCGTCTCGTGGAGATCGCCGAGCTCGTCACGGAGGCCATCGACAAGGCGACTCGCGCGTTCGGCACCAGCGACGTCGCTCTGGCCGAAGAGGTCATCGAGGCCGACCAGGTCATCGACGACAAGGCCGTCGCACTCGACGAGCTCGCCATCCAGATCCTCGCCCGCCAGCAGCCCGTCGCGCGTGACCTGCGCATCGTCGTGGCCGCTCTCCGGGTCAGCGCCTCGCTCGAGCGCATGGGCGACATCGCCGAGCACGTCGCCCAGCTCACGCGCATGCGCTTCCCTGAGCGTGCGATTCCGAAGGGGCTGAAGGGCACCTTCACGAAGATGGGCGAGCTGGACGTCGAGGTCGCGAAGACGCTCACCGAGCTGCTGCGCACTGAGGACCTCGCCTTGGTCGAGGTCCTGCGCACCCTCGACGACAACATCGACGATCACCACCTGGCCGTGTTCGAGAAGGTGCTCAGCGAGAACTGGCAGGGCGAGGCCGGGGCCACGGTCGATGCGACCCTGGCCAGCCGCTACCTCGAGCGCTTCGCCGACCACGCCGTCTCGGTCGCCAAGAAGGTCGCCTATCTCGCGACCGGCGACTGGACGCCCGACACCGACACCATCGCGGTCATCATCGCGGAGGGTGAGTCCGCCGACCTCGGCGAGTGAGCCGTGCTCCTCGCCCACGGCGAGGGAGACGACGAGGGGGATGCCGACCGGCATCCCCCTCGTCGTTTCCCTCGCGGTGCTCAGCCCTTGCCCTGGCTCGCGACCGCGGCGGCGCCGGCTGCTGCGGCGGCGGGGTCCAGGTACTCGGCGGGAGCGACGGGCATGAGGTCCTCCCCGAGGCGGTACACCAGCGGGATGCCGGTCGGGATGTTGAGCTCGGCGATGTCGGCGTCGCTGATGCCGTCGAGGTGCTTGACGAGGCCGCGCAGCGAGTTGCCGTGCGCGGTGACGAGGACGGTCTTGCCGGCCTTCAGGTCGGGGACGATCTCGTCCTCCCAGTACGGCAGGAGGCGATCGATGACGATCTTCAGCGACTCCGTGCGCGGGACCTCGCCGTCGATGCCGGCGTAGCGCGGGTCGCCGACCTGGCTGTAGGGGGAGTCATCCGGCAGAGGCGGCGGCGGCACGTCGAACGAACGGCGCCAGAGCATGAACTGCTCCTCCCCGAACTCCTCGAGCGTCTGTGCCTTGTCCTTGCCCTGCAGGTCGCCGTAGTGGCGCTCGTTGAGGCGCCACGAGCGCGTGACGGGGATCCAGAGCCGATCGGCGGCGTCCAGCGCGATGTTCGCGGTCTGGATCGCACGGCTGAGCAGCGAGGTGTGCAGCACGTCCGGCAGGATGCCGGACTCCTTGAGCAGCTCACCGCCGCGCGCGGCCTCGGCGCGGCCCTGCTCGGTGAGGCGGACGTCCACCCATCCGGTGAACTGATTGGTCTTGTTCCATTCGCTCTGCCCGTGGCGGAGGAGGATCAGCGTGTACGGCGCGGTCATGCTCGTCATCCTACCGGCGCGGGCGCTGGCATCATGGGGGGATGCCGCCGGAGAAAGCCCTCGCACGCGGCGTCGTCGGCCACATCACGCGGGGCACCACGAACACGAACCGGCTCCGCCGCATCGATCGCTGGATCGCGCGGCATCCGGTGCTGCGCCGCACCGCCGATCCGTTCGTCGTCGACCTCGGGTACGGCGCGAGCGCGGTGACGGTGCTGGAGCTGGAGGAACGGCTGCGGCCCACCCGTCCCGACGTCGACGTGCTGGGGCTGGAGATCGATCCGTCGCGCGTCGAGCGGGCTCGCACGCAGCTCGAAGACGTCCGCGCGAACCGCACGTCCTTCGCCCCCGACGCGCGGGTCTCCTTCGCCCGCGGCGGCTTCGAGGTGCCCACGCCGCAGGAGCGTCGACCGGCGGTGCTGCGGGCCTTCAACGTGCTGCGGCAGTACGACGAGGACGAGGTGGCCGCGGCGTGGGCACGCATGGCGCGCCGACTGCGACCCGACGGCATCCTCGTGGAGGGGACGTGCGACGAGCTGGGACGCGTCTGCACGTGGCTGGAGGTCGGCCCCGACGCGGTCCCCCGCACGCTGACGCTGTCGCTACGACTGTCCGGGCTCGAGGCGCCCTCGATCGCCGCCGAGCGGCTGCCGAAAGCCCTCATCCATCGCAATGTGCCGGGAGAGCCCGTGCATCGTTTCCTGCAGGCGCTCGATGATGAGTGGACGCGCGCGGTGGGCACGGC
>CANSLE010000049.1 GCA_947647645.1 uncultured Microbacterium sp. | reverse complement strand
CATGATTGAGCACCATGATCTCGTCGCTGAAGTGACGAGCGGTGGCCAGATCATGGGTGATGTACAGCACCCCCAGGCCCTCTTCGCGCTGCAGGTCGGCGAGAAGGTTCAGGACGCCCAGACGGATCGAGACGTCGAGCATCGACACGGGCTCGTCGGCGATGAGCAGGGTGGGGCGGGAGGCGAGAGCGCGCGCGATGGCGACGCGCTGACGCTGCCCGCCGGAGAGCTCGTGCGGGCGGCGTTCCATGACGGCGTCCGGGTCGAGGCGCACGCGCTCCAGCAGACGCCGCGCCGCGGCATCCGTCTCGCCACGGGGGGCCACATGGTCGAGCCGCAGCGGCCGCTCGATGTGGTGGCGGATCGTGTGGGACGGGTTCAGTGAGGCGAACGGGTCCTGGAAGACCATGCGCAGCTTCTGCCGGTAGGAGCGCAGCCCCGCGCCCCGGCGCGGGATGGGGCGGCCGTCGAGCAGCACCTGGCCGCGCGTGGGGACCTCGAGCTGGGTGAGGATCTTCGCGATCGTCGACTTGCCGCTGCCGGACTGGCCGACGAGTCCGATCGTCTGTCCCGAGCGCAGGGTGAAGCTCACGTCGTCGAGCGCCGAGATGTGACCGGAGCCGCGGACGTTGTAGACCTTGGTGACGTGGTCGACCTCGAGTGTCGTCATCGTGTCACCACTCCCTTCTCCCCGGTGAGTCGGGGGAACGAGCGCAGGAGTGTGCGCGTGTAGTCGTGATGGGGGTCGGACCAGATCTGCTCCGCCGCGGCGAGCTCGACGATCTCGCCCGCGCGCATGATCGCAATGCGGTCGCTGATCTCCAGCAGGAGCGGAAGGTCGTGCGTGATGAAGATGACCGAAAACCCGAACTCGTGCCGCAGCTGCGAGATCTGACGGAGGATCTCGCGCTGCACGAGCACGTCGAGCGCCGTCGTGGGCTCATCCATGACCATCAGCTGGGGGCGTAGTGCGAGTGCCATGGCGATCATGACGCGTTGGCGCATGCCTCCGGAGAGCTCGTGCGGATAGGAGCGCCGACGTGCCGCCCCTACTTTGACGATCTCGAGGAGCTCGATCACCGCGGCCCGGCGCTCGGCCCGACTCATCGACGGCCGGTGCACGAGGAAGACGTCGTCCAGCTGTGCGCCGATCGTGCTGACCGGATTGAGGGCGTTCATCGCCCCTTGGAACACCATGGAGGTCTTGTCCCACCGGAACCGGCGCATCTGCTCAGGATCGAGCGCATTGATGTCGATGTCATGCCCGGACGCGTCGTGGAAGACGACGCGTCCGCTCGTGATCACGGCGGGCGGCCTCAGCAGCCGCTGTATGCCGTACGCGAGCGTCGTCTTGCCGCTGCCGCTCTCGCCGGCGAGTCCGACGATCTCGCCGCGGCGGATGTCGAGGCTCACGTTCGAGACGGCGGTCACCGGGGGATCGACGTCGTAGACGACCGAGAAGTCGTCGATGGTGAGGAGGGTGTCTGTCATCTGCTCATGCCTTCGGGTTCTCGCCGCGGACCCGGGCGGGCGGGCACCGTCACGGCGTCCACCCGCCCGAGCGCGTCGCGGGACTGCTGATCGGAGCCCGGGCTTACCTGGCCGGGGTGAGCTTCATCACGACCTGCACGGCGGACGGCGCCGTCGGGTCGGCCGTCGCGTACTGATCGTCCTCGCTCGGCCAGCCGACGAAGCTGCGCGTGTTGTACTCGCCCAGCGTCGGGTGCGTTCCGATCGGAATGGCGGGCACCTCCTCGACGAAGATCTTCTGGATCTCGTTCAGCGTCGAGGTGCGCGTCGCGTCATCGGACGCGCTGGCGTACTTCTGCAGGAGGGCCGTCGCGGTCGGGTTGTCGTAGCGGCCGAAGTTGTCGGACACCTGGCCGCCCGTGCCCTGCCGCAGATAGGCCCCGTTCATGACGTCGTCGTAGATGTGCCACGGGTTGGATCCCGAACCGGTCCAATGCAGCGCGGCGTCGAAGTTGCCGGACGCCAGGTTCCCGACCCACGTGGTGGCGTCCGGGGTTGCGACCTTCGCATCGGCACCGAGCGTGCTCTTGACCTGTGTCGCGACCAGCTGGATGCCGGTGACGTAGTCGTTCCAGCCCTGCGGGTTCTGCAGAGTGAACGAGACGGCGTTGCCGGACGGGTCCATCAGAGCGCCGTCCTTCCACGTGTAGCCGGCGTCGGTGAGCACCTTCTTGGCGCCGTCGACGTCGACCGCGAAGCTCTGGTCCTTGTACTCGGGAGCGATGTACTGGTCGCCAGTGGGCTGGGGGATGCCGGTGACGTTCGTCAGCTCGGGCCCCGCGTTGCTGCGGGCCTTCTCGGCGTGGGCCTTCCGGTCGATGACCATGTTGACGGCCTTGCGGAAGGCGACGTCGTTGAACGGCGGTTTCGTGGTGTTGACGACGATCATGTCGGGGCTGAGGATGTTGGCGCCCCAGAAGACGTTGTGCTGGGCGTCCTTGTCGACGTAGTTCGTCTGATGGTCGGTGATGAAGATCTGCGCCCAGTCGACCTCCTTGGTCTGCAGCGCGCGCAGCAGACCGGTGTTGTCGTTGTACTCGAGGTACTTCAGCTCGGCGACGGGAACGGTGCCGCCCCAGTAGTCGCTGCGCGCGGAGAGGACCACGCCCTGCGACGAGAAGCTCTTGACCGTGTAGGGGCCGGTGCCGACGGCATCCTTGATCGGGTCCTTCGATGGGTTCGAGATGCCCTTCCACTGATGCTCGGGGACGATGGCGGTCTGGAGCACGTCGCCCTGCTTGACGAACTTCGACTCGCTGAACGACAGGACGACGTTGTCGCCGTCCTTCGTGATGTCGGCGAGTTTGAGCCCGGCGAGATCGAGAGCGGGCGTGTTCTTGATCATCGTGAAGGTGAACACGATGTCGTCGGCGGTGAAGTCCTTCCCGTCGTTCCATTTCACGCCGGCGCGAGGGTGAACCGTCAGCCGCGTGTAGTCGGCGTTCCAGTCCACCTTGTCGGCGAGCCAGGGCGTGGTCTCGTTCTTGCCGACCGGGTTCACCATGGCGAGGGGTTCGTAGATCATCCGGTCATAGCCGAGTGACATCCCCGAGCCCGTGCTGATGAACGGGTTGTTGATCTGCGTGGCCAGGACGGCGGCGCCGTCGGGCTTGGCGATGGTGAGTGACCCGGTGCCTGCGCCGCTGCCGCCGGACGTTCCCCCCGCGCAGCCGGTGAGCGCGAGGGCTCCGAGGAGGACGGCGGCGACGCCGGCGATCACGTTCTTCTTGAACCTCATTGTTTCTCCTTGTGATGGACGCCCTCGCCATCGAGGCCGACGCTGGGTAACTTACGTGTCAGTAAGTAAAACCGCAAACGTTGCATAGACTACGGTTCGATAACGAGAACGGAGACCGGACGCGTATGCCCGTCGACAAGCGCCAGACGCGCAATCGTCCCGAGACGCTGGTGCGACGCCGCGAGATCCTGGATGCGGCGGTGGAGATCTTCGGCAGCAAAGGCTTCGTGAGCGGGACGCTCGGCGACATCGCCGATCAGGTGGGGATGACCCACGCCGGCATCCTCCATCACTTCGGATCGAAGGATCAGCTGCTGCTCGAGGTGCTCAAGCATCGTGACGCGTCCGACGTCGCGCACCTCGACGGTCAGCACATCCCCGACGGGATGCCGCTGTTCCAGCACCTGGTGCGCACGGCGTTCCTGAACGCGCAACGCGCCGGCATCGTGCAGGCCTACGCCGTGCTGTCGGCGGAGTCGGTCACCGACGCCCATCCGGGACGCGAGTTCTTCGAACGGCGCTACCGTACCCTCCGGGCCGAGGTCGCCCACGCGTTCCAGGTCGTGTGCGCGGAGAAGGGCGTGGCCGACCCGCAGCGGATCGCCGACGCGTCCGCCGCGATCCTCGCCGTCATGGACGGGCTGCAGGTGCAGTGGCTGCTGGAGCCGACGGCACTCGACCTGGGCGCGGCGTCCCAGTTCGCGATCGAGGCGATCGTCAACGCCGTGCTGCGTCCGCAGGGATCACCGCTGGACTGAGTCCCGCCCCGCCGGAGAGCGGATCAGGACCGCATGCCCTCGATCGTGTAGTCGATGGCCTTGATGAGCTGGCGCACGTCGTCGGGCTCGATGGACACGAACGTGGCGATGCGCAGCTGGTTGCGGCCGAGCTTGCGGTACGGCTCGGTGTCGACGATGCCGTTCGCGCGGAGGCTCGCGGCGACGGCCGCGGCATCCACCGACTCGTCGAAGTCGATCGTCACGACGACGGGGGAGCGGTCGGCGGGATCTGAGACGAACGGGGTCGCGACCGCGGACGCCTCGGCCCACTCGTACAAAGCGCTCGAAGACTCGGCCGTGCGTGCCGCGGCCCATCCCAGCCCGCCGTTGCCGTTGATCCACTCGAGCTGCTTGTCGAGCAGGATCAGCGTCGCCACCGCGGGTGTGTTCAGCGTCTGGTTCAGCCGGGAGTTGTCCACGGCGTTCTTCAGGCTGAGGAACTCCGGGATGTACCGGCCGGATGCCGCGACGCGTTCGATCCGCTCGATCGCGGCGGGCGAGACCGCGGCGAACCAGAGCCCGCCGTCGGAGCCCAGGTTCTTCTGGGGGGCGAAGTAGTAGACGTCTGCCTGCGAGACGGAGAAGTTGATGCCACCCGCGGCGCTCGTCGCATCGATGACGGTGAGCGCGCCGGCGTCGCCGACCACCCGGGAGACGGGAGCGGCGACGCCCGTGGAGGTCTCGTTGTGCGGCCAGGCGTAGACGTCCACGCCCTCGACGGCCTCGGCGACAGTTCGGGCGCCCGGCTGCGCCTTGCGCACGTCGGGTGCGTCGAGCCAGGGGGCGGCGGCGGACGCTGCGAACTTGCCGCCGAACTCGCCGAAGACCAGGTTCTGCGCCCGCCGCTCGATGAGTCCGAACGCGGCGGCATCCCAGAAGGCGGTCGATCCGCCATTGCCGAGGATGATCTCGTAGCCATCCGGCAGGCGCAGCAGGTCACTCAGTCCCATGCGCACCTGGCCGACCAGGTTCTTGATGGGGGCCTGGCGGTGCGAGGTGCCCATGAGCACCGAGCCCGGTCCGGCGAGGGCAGCGAGCTGCTCCGGACGGATCTTGGACGGGCCGCAACCGAAGCGACCGTCGGCGGGCAGGATCTCGCGGGGCAGCGTGACGTGGGCCATGACCCGATTCTAGGGTGAGCGGCGACCGTGCCCCGCCGGTTCGCCGTGAGAAACGGATAGGCTGGGAGCACACCCACGAACGCGCATCGAGGCCTGCCAATGACCGATTTGATCGACACCACCGAGATGTACCTGCGCACCATCCTCGAGCTCGAGGAGGAGGGCATCGTCCCTCTGCGCGCGCGCATCTCCGAGCGCCTCGGGCACTCCGGGCCGACCGTGTCGCAGACCGTCGGACGGATGGAGCGCGACGGCCTCGTCGTCGTCTCGGACGACCGGTCGCTCGAGCTCACGGCCTCCGGCCGCCAGAAGGCCGTCGACGTCATGCGCAAGCACCGCCTCGCGGAGCGCTTGCTCAGCGACGTCATCGGCCTCGACTGGGCGTACGTGCACGAAGAGGCGTGTCGCTGGGAGCACGTGATGAGCGAGCTCGTCGAGCGTCGTCTCATCGAGCTGCTGGGCCATCCGACGGAGTCGCCCTACGGCAACCCGATCCCGGGCCTCGACCAGCTCGGCGACGTGCCGGCACGCACGTTCGACGACGGCGTCGTCGGGCTCGTCCGCCTGCTCAATGCGACCGGGGGTCCGGTCCGCGGCACGGTCCGCCGTCTCGCCGAGCCGATCCAGGTCGACCCCGAGCTGCTCGAACAGCTGCGCGACGCGGGCGTCGTCCCGGGTGGCATCGGCGAGTTCCGATTCAGCGAGGGGTATGTGCTCGTGCAGATGGCGGACAAGACCGATGGACTCGAGCTGCCCGTCGAGGTCGCGTCCCACATCTTCCTCATCGATGCGGTGCCCCGCGTCTGAGCATCACCCCGGAAGCGCCTGAGGGCGAGCATCTGTGCGTGACTTATTCGTTACCTTCCGGTAGCCTCGAAAAGTCCACGTGGCGAGAAGCCCGCCACGGACCTCCGCACGGATTGCCTCATCGGTTCGTCGTTCGCGCGGTGACACCCGTACATCTGTGCCCTGACACCGAGTGCCGACGAACCAGCATCCCTTCCCTGGGAAGGATCGCGGAGGCGCCGGAGGACAATTGGCTGAACAGTTCGACCCGTCGCAGGAGATACCCGAGTCCGAAGCGACGACACCCACTCTGCGGAGCCGCGCGCGTCGTATCTCGCTGACCCGCTCCGCATCCGCTGCTCCCGCCATCGGTGCGGCCGCGCCGGTTGTGCCGCCGCGGCGTGCACGGCGCAAGGGACATCCGGTGCGCAGCATCATCACGGTCGCCGCCGTCGGTGGTCTCATCGCCACCGTCGCGATCGTCCCTGCCTTCGCCGTCTCGAACTCCACCTCCGCCGAGGCGGTGACCCTCCAGCAGGTCGCGGCCGAGAACGCCCAGTCGCTCGTGATCGCCTCGGAGGCGAGCCCCGTGGCTCTCGCGCGCGACAGCTACTCGGCGACCACCCCCGAGGAGATCCAGACCAAGAAGAACGAGGATGCGGCCAAAGCTGCCGCGGCCGCGCGCATCGCCGCGGTGTCCACGGCCTCGGTCGATGCCTCGGTCTACTCCGGATCGCTGGCGGAGACGATCGCGCCCGCCGGATCGGTGGTGCGACCCCTGCCCTTCTTCAACCGCTTCGGTGAGCCGTACCCCGGCCACAAGGGCACCGACTACATGGTCGATCGTTACACGCCGATCTACGCGATCGCCGACGGCGTCGTCGTCGAGTCGACCGAGGACGGGCCCGGGTGGGGCGTCTACGTCAAGATCGCCCACAACATCGGCGGCAACACCGTGACCTCGCTCTCCGCTCACATGTCGTACGGCACCCGTCGCGTCGTCGTCGGCGACACCGTGCGCGCCGGTCAGATCATCGGTCAGGTCGGCGACACCGGACGCGCCTTCGGCACCCACCTGCACCTCGAGATCTACGTCAACGGCTCCTGGACGAACGCGGAGAACTTCCTCGCCGCAAACGTCCGCTGAATCCGATCTCTGCGGATGCCGCGTGCCGGTGTCCCTCAGGGCACCGACACTCAGGGCACCGACACGCGGCATCCGTTCAGCTGCCGTTCGCCTTCTCCGCTCCGGCGTGCACTAGCCTGATCCCGACGCTCGCACAGCCGAGGGGGAGCCGCATGGACACAGGACCTCGCATTCGAACCGTGAATGCGCTCGGACGCTATGTCCTGCGGCATCGTGTGCACGACGTCCGCGACGATCGTCGCGGGTTCAAGGCGCTGTCCTCATGACAGCGCCTTTTTTCGTGCCTGCGCCACCGCGGTGGGCCGCGTCGACAACGGAGAGCCGTCGAAGCCATCGACGGCCGTTCGAGAGGAACGCGCATGCGCACACTGGTGCTGAACGCCGGGTACGAACCCCTGGCCGTCGTCTCGTTCAAGAGAGCCCTCGTGCTCGTCATGAACGAGAAGGCGACCGTCGTCGAGCGGATCGACGGGAACCCCGTCTGGGGCATCCGCGGGTCGTGCGACCGTCCGGCGGTGATCGTCCTCACGCGCTACGTGCGCGTGCCGGGTGCGCGCCGGGTGCCGGTGACGCGACGCGGGGTGTTGCGCCGTGACGCCCACCGCTGCGCGTACTGCGGCAAGGGGGCGACGACGATCGATCACGTGCTGCCGCGTTCGCGCGGCGGGGCGGACTCGTGGGAGAACCTGGTCGCCGCGTGCCTGCGCTGCAACAACATGAAGGGCGACCGCACCCCGCAGGAGATGGGCTGGGAGCTGCGCTGGCTGCCCCAGCCGCCCCGCGGCCCGCAGTGGACGGTGCGCGGCACCGAGCGCTCCGAGCCCGCCTGGGAGCCCTACCTGTCGCTCGCGGCCTGACCGCGCGCTCTCAGCCCGGCAGGGCCGTCGACTCCCACCCGCCGTCCACGCGCGTGTAGGCGATGCGCCGGCTCGCCGCGGACGGGTTCGACACCCAGAACACGAGCCGGTGCGGCGTCACGGCGTATCCCGCCCAGGTGTCGGGCGGCGGGAACGCGGGCTCCTCGGCACCGCCGTGTGCGGTGAGGAAGGCGCTCCACTGCGCACGTCGCTCGGCGAGCGGCAGATGCGCGTACGCCGCGGTGTTCTGCCAGGCGAGCTGTTGGAGGTACGGCGAGCGCCGGCGGTAGGCCTCGTCCGACTCCTCGCGCGGCGACCGCGTCGCGGTGCCCTGCACGACCAGCTGGCGGGTGAAGCCCGGCCACAGGAAGGTGAGGGCGACGCCGGAGGATGCCGCCAGCTCGGCGACCTTGCGGCTGTTCGCATCGGTGTGGAAGAAGAACCGTTCGCCGTCGAAGTCGCTGAGCATCGTGGTGCGCGCGTCGGGGATGCCGTCCAGACCGAGCGTCGACACCGTCATCAGCAGGCGGTCCTCGCCCGCCGCAGGCAGCCAGTCGGCGGCCAGGGCGAGCGGATCGGTCCACGCGGTGTCGGACTGCACCGGATCGCTGTCGTGGTCGATCACGACGGGGGCGGGAGGGATGCCGGGTGCGAAGGAGGCGGTCATCCGAACACGAACCCGTCGATCTCGGCGAGGGCCTCGCAGACGAAGTCGACGCCGCGTTCGTAGAGCTCCTTGCCATGCGCCGCGTTCGCGCCGGTCGCGTCGCCGACCACGCCCTCGGGCCCGAAGTCGTCGCTCGTCCAGCCGAACATGACCGGCTTGCGGTTGAAGCCGATGTGGGTGAGCCCGGCGATGTGCTCCGGGACGTTTCGTGCCGGCATGTCCGGCGCCACGAGCTGGGGTGCCAGATGCATGACGAGCGAGGTCTCGGAGAAGCCGCCGTGGATGCCCTGTCCCATTTCGTCGGGGCGGCCGTCGATCCCGTCGCCGGTGCCGCCGACGGTCGCCGGCATCGAGAAGGTGCGCAGGCCGAAGCGCCGGCGCAGCTCCCGGTTGGCCCAGCCGAGCAGCATGACGTTGCCGCCGTGACCGTTGACGAAGACGACGGTCTTCGCCGGCGTCATCGCGATCGAGCGGCCGATGTCGATGAGCTGGTCGAGCACGGTAGTGCCCTCGAGCCAGACGGTGCCCGGCGCCCAGTGGTGCTCGTCGGACTTCGCGTAGCTGATCGTCGGGAGCACCCAGGCGTCGATCCCCGCGGCGGCGACCCGCTCGACCGCAGCGGTCGCGATCGTCTCGGCGACGAGCGCGTCGGTGCGCAGAGGCAGGTGCGGTCCATGGTGCTCGATCGCCCCGATCGGCACGACCGCGATCGATCTGTCGGTCAGCAGCGCGGTGAGCGCGGGACCCGACAGGTCGGCCCAGTGGCGGGACGCCGGCGTGAAGAACCGAGGGGAAAGCGAGAGGGACGGCGTCGCGGCGGTCATCGGATCGCTCCCTTGACCGGGCCGGCATAGTCCGGGTTGAGCTTGCCGGGGTTGAGGTGCCCGTACGGATCGGTCGCCCGGGCGAGCTCGACGGTCTCGGGCAGACGGAAGTCGACGTTCCACTGATGCGGGCTGTGCACGCCGACGCCGAGCGCGGTGAGTGTGGCGATGCCGTCGGCGACCTGTTCGGGGCTTTCGTAGACGCCGGCGAGCATGCCGATGGGCTTCAGGGCCGTGGCCTCGATGTGCAGGTGCGCACCCGGATAGACGGCCATGACCTCATCGTGGCGGTCGACGAGGGCGTCTCCGCCGACCTCGACGTGGAAGTACACGCCCGGCTCCGACTTCTGCAGCCATTCGATCGGATGGTTGTAGCTCAGCACCGAGATGGCCGCCGACACCTGGGGTCCTTCCCGCAGATCCTCGATGCGGCCGCCCGCCGCCGTGATGATGGCGGTCGCCTCGTCGACGAGGGAGGCATCGATGATCGTCCGCAGCGAGCTGCGACCCTCGGGGAACGCGGGGTCGGGCGGCAGCTGGGCGGAGACGTGGGGATCGTCTGCCGACACCAGCCGGGGGTGCGGGTGAAGCGCGGCGAGTCGTTGCAGAACCGACATCGATCCCGTGAAGTCGTCGAACGACGCATACAGCCCGCGCCAGTCCCGCAGCGGCTCCAGGCGCACGGTCGCGCGGGCGATGACGCCCGCCGTGCCGTAGTTGTGCATGAACCCGAGGGTGTTCTCCCCCTCCACATGCACCAGCTCACCGGCGGATGCCGGGGTCACGACGTCGAGTGCGACGACGAACCCCTCGTGGTTGCTGCCGTGCGCGATCGATCCGGTCCCGCCAGATCCTCCGGAGAGGAACCCGCCGAGGGTCGAGTGCACGGTGGAGGGGTACATCCACAGCTGCTGGCCCTGCTGACGCGCGGCGAGCTCCAGCGCGGCCATGGGTGCTCCGGCCTCCGCCGTGATCCACCCGTCGCCGACCTCGACGACGGCGCGGGCCCGCGATGTGTCGAGCACGAGCCCGCCGGGCATGGGGATCGCCTGACCGTAGTTGCCGGTGCCTTTGCCCCGCGGGGTCACGGCGGCACCGTGTGCGACGGCGATGCGCACGGTCTCGGCGATCTGGTCGGCGTCGGCGGGGAACGCGACGAGGTCGGCCACGCCGAGGGGCAGTTGCTCCGCGATGATCGGCGACATGCGGGCGCCGTCGACCGAGGCCTTCTCGCGCTGACGCGGGTCGCTGGAGACGCCGCGCGCGCCGAGTACCGCGGTGAGCGCGGTCTCCAGTGCGGCGTAGTCGGGGGAGACTGCGGCGTCGAATGCCGCAGGGTCGAGCAGGTCGGTGGAAGTCGCGCCGGTCATCTCGGTTTCCTTTCGGGTGTCATAGTCTTCAGTCATGTCTGATGCCGCCTCTTCGCGCCGGCGGGCGCCGGCCGCAGGAGCGGCCGCATCGGCGGAGGAGGACGGCCCGGCATCCGCCGCCCGCGCTCTGGGAGCGCGTATCCGGGCCCTGCGACAGCGGCGCGGGATGACGCTGACGCAGGTCGCCGCACACGCCGAGCTGTCCCATTCGTTTCTCAGTCAGGTCGAGCGCGGCCTCGAGCGGATGAGCATGACGTCGCTGTTCCGCGTCGCTCAGGCGCTCGGCACGACCCAGCAGGCGCTGCTCACCGACGACGCGACCGAGACGCGCACGCCGGGCGCGGTCCACGTCTTCCGCGCCAGCGAGGCGACGGCGTTGGATGCCGGTGGCAGCCCGGCGCGCGTGCTCGCGCGCGACCACCCGCGCTTCGTCCCGATGGTCATGTCGGGGACCTTCTCCGAGGACCTCTGGTGGGTGCACGACGAGGAGGAGTTCGTCTACGTGCTCGAGGGGCGCCTCATCGTCGTGTTCGAGGACGAGGAATTCGCCCTCGAGGCCGGTGACGCGGTGTATTACCACGGTGGTATACGTCACCGCTGGCGCACCGAGGCGGGCGAGACGACGCGCGTGCTGAGCGTCAAAGAAGGCAGCGCCGCCGCGCACTGACGCTCCGCTCACGAGCCGCCTCCCAGTTCGCGGGCGACCGTCGCGAGGTCGACGGCGTACGCGGCTTCTTCGCCGAGGCGCGCGCCGCCGGCGATGACGACGCCGCCCACGACGCCGGTGTCCAGGAGCGCTCGGCCATACTCGACCGCCAGCCGGATGCCCGCGGCGCGTATGTCGCGCGCGGCGAACAG
>CANSLE010000048.1 GCA_947647645.1 uncultured Microbacterium sp. | reverse complement strand
CCTACCCGGACTCCGACGCGCTCAACCCGCTACACCCTCGTTCACGAAGAGCCGGTTAATAGGCGCAGTCGGACTCGTAGAACTGCCGGAGATCGGTGAGGTCGCCGAGTTCCGCGGCATTGAGGACTTTGGGCCGGACACCGCCCGAATCGGACCAGTAGACCAGTCCACACTCGGTGCGAGGGAACGTGCGGAGCTGGATCATCGCCTTGGTCTTCATCTCACATGCGTGCGCCGCCTCGAGGTGATCGCCGTGGGGGAGTTGTCCCGCGCTGTCGTTCGTGTGCATGACGCACATCTACGCGGCAAAGCCGCGAAGAGTTCGTGAGCGTCAAGCGTCCACTGCGTTCAAAGCTCGTAGAGCTGCCTCCGTTGTCTGGCGCGCGAGTGTCTCGTCCAGTGCGGCGCCACTCGGCATGAGTGCGCGCGCGAGGATGGGGCCTAAGAGCAGGTCACAGACAAAGTCGATGTCGACGTCCGCCGAGATCTCCCCACGTTCCACAGCGGCAGCAACTACTCGATCCACGTTCGACCGTCGAGGCCCGATGAACTCAGCTCCGTAAAGAACTAGCAGATCGTGATCCGTGCGAGCGGCTTCGAGGAGTCCACTGAGGTTGTTGCGCATCAAGGGTGACGAGAACATCGCCACCTCTTCTAGCTGCAGCGTGAACAGGTCCTCTCGAAGGGACCCAGTATCGACGGGAGTCCCCGTCCCGAACGCGTTTTTCACGACGGTCAGCGCCAGATGAGCGATGTTCGGAAAGCGACGGTAGAACGTTGGTCGGGTGGTCCCGACCGACGTCACGAGACTGTCGATCGTGAGCGCGGAGTAGCCCTGCTGGACCATGACCTCCTCTGCGGCTTCGACCAACGCTTCCGTGAGCCCGCTGACAGGCGGTCGGCCCGCGGATGCTGTCTCCATCCCGCAAGAGTAGCGCTTGCGTGCCCTGATCGGACGGGATGAGAGGCAGCATACGGAGCAGTCTGTAATGTAAATTCATGAGCAATCTCGGGGGAAGATCGGCGGTGCTCGCTGGGGGCGCGGAGCCGCTGGCAACCTATCTCGGACCGTCGGAGGGTCGGTACTTCAGTTCCGGGTTCCGGCACGTGCAACACGATGTCGACACCAGCTCGGGCGAGAATTCACTGCGTGCGGTGGGGCAAGCACGCTACCCCGATGATTGGTCCGTCGACGGTGCCGGACGCAGCCGTCTCCCGCACCTGAGTTCTATCGATGCAGTCACCTTGTCGCTGCTCTCGCTCGAGCAGGCAGTGCCGGCAGTAGGCGGGGTCGAGCTCGAAGCCCTCTATGTCGCGTCCATTCACCTCCGCGCTGGTACCACCCCGTGGGAGCGTCTCGATAACGTTCCCATACAGTTTTCCTACGCTCGCGAAGTAGACGGGTTTCGGCTAGATGGAACGGCGGGGAACATACGTGTGCGCATCCGGATTGCTGATTCGCGGCGCCGTGAACCGGTAGGAGGAGGCGGGCGGAGCGTGTACGGCGAGCTATTCCGGACGACTCACTGCCGGACAGACGAGCTGCAGCACGTCAGCCGAGCTGTGCTCATTGGGAGCCACTCCGTCGACCTCTCATCGGACGAGAAGCCCGAAGGGCTCGAAGCGAGGTGCTGGCCTGGTCTGACCGTGCTCGACTACCTCGTGACGCTCGGGCAGATGACCCAGGCGCTCGTTTACTCCTCGGCGGGGTTTACACGTGCCACTGCCGGCTCTCTGTGGATGCGGACGATGCAAGTCGAGCGGAATGGCCCGCCGAACCGAGAGACTGAGTCGCATTTCGTTTCAACGGCAGAGATGACCCGGGACCGCGTCATTGAACGTGCAGATGAGCGACTCCACGATGTGCAGGTGGTCGTGCAGACCACCTCCGGAGTGCGAGCAACCTCAAGTCTCGCCTACAGGGAGTGCGGAGCATGAGGGCGGATGCCATGCGGCAGCAGATCCTCCGTGCCGCAGCGGTCCGACTGGCGCGCGACGCGTACGCGGATGTTCGGTACGACTACATCGTGCGGGATGCGGGTCTCGAGATGTGGGAGGCTCAATTGCTGTTCGCTGATACAGCCGAGATCGCGAACGCGATACTCGACCATGAACGCGCGAGTATGCGGACGGCTATAGCAGGGATCATCGGTCAGTCCATCTCCCCGTTGCACAAGATCATCCGAGCGTTCGAGGCGGTGGGCGAGAACTGCGAGCGTGACATTCTGGTGCGCGCCGGTGTGCGCCTCGCCGCTGAATCGCGGCAGTACTTCCCACACCGCCGCCTCGATCCGTTCGAGACATGGCGAGCCTTTGTCAGATCGCAGCTCATGCACGCTCGAGGTGACGGAAGGCTCCGGGACGTAGATATTGAAGACACTGTCTGGGTTCTCGTCGCGGCTGGAATGGGGGCAAAGGACCTTATCGCATTGCATGGCTCCTGGGAGAATGCCGGCGTCCGGATGGCGAACACTGCGCGCACCCTCGTGCACCTGATCGCGACCTCCTCGAGCAGCGAATCGGCGTCCCTCTCATGACAAGTCGTTTGGCCGTGATTACCGGAGCATCCGGAGGAATCGGGCGTTGCATCGCTCTTCGTTTGGCCGAACAGGGGTTCGCAGTGATCGTGTACTACGTCAAGAACCTCCTCTCAGCGCAGCGAGTCGTCGATGAGATCCGGCACGAGAACGGACAAGCTTGGTTGGCGAAGGCGGACCTCGGGACGGAAGTGGGGGTGGAAGCGCTACGCCAAATCGTTGGCGACGTGTTGTCGGGTGTACCGGAGCTTCGGCTGACAGCCATCGTCAACAACGCCTCACTGATGCTCGGGCCGCAGTTCGGGGACGTTGATGCCGCGGCGTTCGACGATTACTTCCAGGTCAATGTGAGAGCGCCGTTGCTCATCACTCAGACGCTGATCCCGATGATGAGCCCCGGTGGGAGCGTCGTTAACATCTCATCGGCGGCCGCGCATTTTGCGAGCCCTGGGGACATCGTCTACGCCATGTCGAAGTCAGCCCTCGAAGCTCTCAGCCGCCACTCAGCGCCGGCGTTGGCGAAGGTCGGCGTTCGCATCAACACGGTGATCCCGGGGTTCACAGACAACGGCCACCCTGCCTTTGAGGATCCGACCGTGCGCGCGCACATGAGCTCTTTCGCAGCGTTGGGCGGCGTTGCCGATCCGATTCACGTCGCCGACGCGGTTGCATTCTTGGTGTCGGAGAATGCTGCGCGCATAACAGGGGTAAGTCTGGATGTGAGCGGTGGCAGCACCATCGGAGCCCGGGAGTCGAGCGGCCAAATGATGTCCCTCCGCGATGTCTCTGCCCGTTTCGCAGCAGGCGTCAAACGCACAACACCGGGCAGCGATGCAGACAACGAGCACAGTTCCTGAAGGCTACGAGGACTCCAACCTGACCGTTGGCCTCTACTGCCGCGGCTCCATGCCGGGCCTGCTCATGCGCCTCCGAGGTTTCGCCACGGTCGTAAGGGGGCGATACCGTGACGTTCGAGTGCCTCTGCGACCGTGCGGTCGGCATCCGCCCACCCTGCCCGGGCTCCCGCGATGAGGCCCTGCGCAAGTGCGCGACTGCGATGCTGTCCGAAACTCAGCTCCCCGCCAGGGTTCTCAAGCGGCTCTTCCGCGAACTCTAGGCCTGGGGCGACTTCCTCCGTGAACACCGACGATGCTGCGCCGCGTTCCAGCAGTTGGCTGAGGGTCTCACAGAGACCGTCCCGCACCGCCACCGCCTCCGCCCCCGCCGAGCAGTACACCACCATGGCGTCAGCGCGAGGAAACATGCCAGCGCTGGATGCCACCTTCGCGCGGTAACGGACAGTCAGTGCTTCGAGTGATGAGAGAGCCTTCTGCCAGACTTGGACGGCCTGGCTTGGCGAGCTTAGTCGGATGTAGATACGTACGATTGCCGTCCCGTCGGGCCGTCCGCTCGACCCGTCGACGAGCAGGAATCCAGGCGAGAGAACTGGTCGGATCGTAGGAATACGCAGCCTAACGGCCCCTCCGCCCGTCCGTTCCAGCGGCACCGCGCGCGGCACTCGCACCAACACGCCTTCCAGCGTGATCCTCGTGTGATCCTCAGTCACGGAGATGAGTTCGCCCTCTGTGACCGTGAGCTGGTGAGGTGTGACCGCGGCGAGCTGTTCTTCCAGCACCGCGTCCCTAGTGGTCACGCGAAACTGAGGATCACGAGTCCATCGGGCGTGGTAGCGGTCGTATATCGACCTCGCGATGTCCGCTTCGATCTGAGCAGGAGTGAGCTCCTCTGAGAAGCTCGAACGCAGACTGTCCAAGCCCACACCGCGAACGTCGTCGAGCAGCTCATGCAGACGCGGGGCCAGATAGTTCATCTTGATCCCGCCTCCGTGACTAAGGCGTCAAACCCTTGCGGGTCGAGCAGGATCCCGCGTCCAACGCCGCCGATACCGCGCGCCAAACCCGATACGTTCATCCCCACTGAACCCGCGGCGAGCATCCGCTCGATGAGATGCCATCCTGCAAACCCTGCAACCCGATCCCTGAACGATTGATCCGCCCCTGTCGCAGGACGAGCGCAGCAGTATGAGTCGAGCAACGCGCGAACAAGTGGGAGCGCGTACCGGATGCGACTCTCAAACGCCTCCGCGACCTCTTCGGTTTCCCATGGCCGAGACGCCTGCTGCACGAACTCTGATTGACTTCCACCGAGCACCGTGGACATCATGTCGCCGGCGAGTGACCCGATTTCCCACGCTGGGTCCAACCGCGAGTACTCCTCCCAGTCGCAGACCATCCATGAGTCCTCAGTGACAAGCACCTGATCCACTCGAAGGTCTCCGTGTCCGGGCACGGTGACCGCAGACGCGCTGGTCTCTGCAAGCTTGTCGACACTGGCCTGCAACTCGAGGTCACGGTGCAGAAGCCGCCAGACGCTCAGCTGCCCCGCTGTTGCGTTCACAAATGCGGAGAGCGACAGCCCGGTGACGGCAGCGGACATCTGAGCGAAGCTCTTGTTGTGCGCGGGCGTGCCTCGGCTGGAGTGGAGCGCCGCGAGGAACCTACCCATCTTGTCTATCTCCGCTGGCTCGACCTGTTGTGCCCTCAAACGAGGCCCGAGTTGAGCCTCAGCTTCTGTCTCAATGTGGGTGTAGATCACGATCCCGCTCAGCGCGCTTGATTGCAAGACGGGCGCCCCCACGTCGCGACCCCAACCGGCGTCTTGATGCCGATCACGTTCGAACTGTTCTGTCGCTTCCAGCCTTCGTGTGACATCTTCAGGCTCGCCCTGCAGCTGCTTCACGAAGTACCTGCCACCCGCAGCTTCGGCAACCCACCACGGATTCCGTCCTGTTTGAGACGTACTCACGGAAATCCCATGTGGTCTTATTCCGGCCGCCGTGATCGCGTCCATGACCTCAGCCGGTGGCATAGCCGCCACGTGAAGTACTTCAGCCATGTGACGCTCGCTCCCGGCGGAGTGACTGCCAGCTCCAAGTGGCAGCCAGCGCCGACCAGAACGCGCCCCATGCGACGACATGGAACGGCGATCCGAAGGTTGCCGCGTTGTGGAGTGCCCACGAGGCCGCTGCCGTCAGCAGATAGATCCTCATCAACCAGCCGCTCATCGCAAGGGCCGACAGGTCTCCCACGGGAGTGATGATAGGTCCTACGAGGTAGACCGGGAGTTGGGTCGAGTAAGCGGGAACACCCTGTGCGAGCAGACTGATTGCGGCTACCAGCAGGGCGTAGAGCCAGCCGAGGGTCGGCGCGGAACCCAGTACCCAGGCCAAGACCAACCCGATGACACTGCCACAAGCCAACACCATGGCAGGCACCAGGAGATGCGCCAAAAGAGAACCGACGGAGTGGCGTTCAAGCGTGCTCGAACGGCCCAGATTCGCGGCGTGCCCCCGTAACCCGACTGCGCTCGACCGCGCCGCGATGGTGAATAGAACCGCACCGAGAAGCCACAGGATCACGCCCCCGCCATCGGTCGTGAAGAGGTAGGCACCGCCCCCCGCGATGATCACGCTCAGGAGCATTCTGGGCCACCTGCGGGCTACGCCCAGCAGGTCGCGCGCCGTCGCCGGGTGAAGCCACGTAGGGAGATGCGTGAGGGTGAGCCGACGTCCGTAGTTACGCTCGGGGGCCACAGCCTCTGCGACGAGCTGCGGATTCATGGTGACCGCGCCGGCCTTCGCGGCTTCCCATGACCACTCTTGCTTGCGCAAGTACTCCCGCGGCACGGACCGCGCCACGGCTCGGTTGGCGGCAAGGACCGCGACGAGCAGTGCAGTGAGAAGCGCCGCGGCGAGCGTGAACATGATCGCGGATGAGCTTGGAAGTACGGCGACCAGCAGCCCCCATGCTGCGGGGTTCGCGGCAGGGAAGCCCAGCCAGGCCGCGCCGGCTGCAACAACCGCCAGCGCGAGTACGAACAGGTACCGGCCGCGACGCGCATAGCTCGCTGCGTACTGGCCTCCGAGATACCAGGCGTAGAGACCCAGTCCGGTTGCGGCACCTGCGAGCGGTAGCACGGCGATTTGCTCGAGGGCGAGGCCATGTTTCAGTGCTCCGAAGACGGATGCGACTACCGCGCCGATGACTGAGGATGCGACGGTCCACAGCACGAGGCCGCGTCCGTGGATTGCTGCCCGGTCTAACGGCGCCTGTAGGACGATGTCGATGTCCGCGAGCGACGAAGCCACCGGGCCGCGCACCCTTGCAAGAAGCACGAGGGCCACCGTCGCTACACCAAGGCTCCCCATTTCGAGTGTGGGGATCCTGCCTTCGAGGAGCCCGAGGAGATAGCCGATGGCGGCGAAGGTCGACGGTGCGACGGTGAGTACGACGAGTACGACGATGTACACGACGTAGGCGCGGTCGCCGTGGTTGGCGGTCGCGTGCTCGCGACGTACGGACATCAGCGACTGGTATGTCTGCCGTTCGCTGCTGTCAGGTCGGCGAACGTCAAGGATCAACGCCGCACATCCTTGTCGGTTGGAGAGAGGTTCACAACCGTTGTCGCGACCGCCTCCGCCAGGTCAGCGTCGTGCGTCGCGAGAACGATGGCGGTTCCGAGGGCCTTTCTGCGAGCCAAGATGCCCGCCAAGTTCTGGCGACGCACTCGGTCCAGCCTTTGCTCGGGCTCGTCCAGGATGAGCACGTTCGAGGGGCGAGCCAGCGTCAGTGCGAGATGGAAGAGCTGCTGCTGCCCGGACGACAGCTCGCGGGGGTAGCAGCGGGCGAGGAACTCCATGTCGAGTTCGTCCAGCACGGCCGTGCTCGCCGCCCCCCGCCAAAGCCGATCAAGTAGCTCTAGATGGTCTAGAAGCGTGAGGTCCTCGTAGTAGGCGGGCACTCCGATGAGGGCACTCACCGCGCGCCGGTAAGCCACAGACCGGTCGTCGACGGCGGATCCGTTGATCAGCGCCGAACCTCCGGACGCCGCAACTGTCCCGGCAAGGACGCGCAGGAGCGTCGTCTTCCCGGTTCCATTCGCCCCGGTCACGGCTGCGCACTGGCCTTGATTCAGGGCGAAAGAGACGGGGCGAAGCAACGTGAGTCCTTCGTGCACCACCCTCACCCCTGAGACATCGACAGCATCGCCCATCAGCGCCCTCCCTCCCGAAGCTCGTTCAGCCATGATTCAGCACCGTCGACCAGCGGCAGGATCGTGTCGAAGCCAGCTGGTGATATCTCGGCGGCGTCGAGCGCATGGCTCAGAAGTCGGCACACGAGGAAGCTGTGAACGAGCTCGTCATCGAGGTGCTCATCGGCTCCAAGATGCTCAGCGACAAACGCACGCCCGATCGCTCGGGCGAATTGGCGCTCATGCTCATCTCTCCCGCGCAAGCGAGCGTGCTCGAGAAGGTCTCCGAGAAGCCACCCGACATCGAACTCTCGCGGCCCCCAACGCAGGTGGTCGCCGGTGACAACAGCGAACGAGTTGTCCACGGCGACGACGGAGGCAAGACCGAGGTCGCCATGGAGCAGTCGATGCCCGCTGGCGGACTCGAAGGCGTTGAGCGCTCGCTCCACATCGTGGGAATGCGTCTGAACGCCGGGGTGAACCAGAGCAGCCGCTCTCAATCGTACGAGTGCATCACTTGGCTCTACGGCTTCCCCGGCATGCTGGTGTAAGCCGAATGCGAAGTGAGCGAGCGCATGACCAACCGCGACCGCGTCAGCGCCGTCGGCACCGAAGGCGAGCGGATACACGCGTGGGACCTCGAACGTCAAAGTTGAGGCCTCGATTCGTGGCCCAATCGTGCCCGGATGCTGAGCGACGAGCTCGACTAGCTGGCGGCGTGGGTCGTTCGGTCCCCATGGTCGCGCTTTGTCTGTGCGGCGCCACTCATGCCGGTGTCCGTCGGACCAGATCTCGGTGCGTCGTCGCTCAGTCTCTCCGGCGGCCACGAGTTGCATTAGGCGCCCTGTCACGGTGCTGTCTGCTCCGCATCCGCGAGTGTCGCGAAGACCGTTGGGAGGTCGATTCCGCGGTCGGTGAGATCCCGATCTCCCACGAATCGGATGTTCGGCCTGGACCGAAGGCGCTCGACGTTCTCGTTGACGAGGGGGTTCTCGAGCGCTCCTTCCGGGTACGCGGGTGCGACCACGATGGGGCGCTCAGTCGTCTGCAGCGCCGCCAATGATGGGCTGTCGGCAATACCGCAAGCGAGCTTGCTCGTGGTGTTGAGTGAGGCGGGATAGATCACCCACGCATCGGCCTGACGAACGAGGTCGCGGTGAACCGCCTGGCCGGGCATGGCTGCGTCCCAGGTGTCCACCAGCGCGGCGCCGTTCACAAGATGGCTCAGCGCCGACACGGAAACGAACTGCTGTGCAGCTCGGGTCAGGTTGACGTTGAACGTCACGGCTGGGTACGCCATTCTTGCCCAGTTCATCCAGAACGGAACCAACGCGGCCGATACGCACCCGGTCACCAAAAAAGTCACGCACCTCGATGAAATGGCGGGCGGCCTGAAAGGGGTCGCTGCGGGGTCAGTCATCGAGGTGCTCCTGGATTCTATTCATCATTGAGATCCAGCCCAGAGTGAAGGACCGCTCGTTGACGAGAGAGATGGCATGTCGAAACGTTCCTAACCAGCTGCTATTCAGTCCGCGGCTCGCAAGCTGTTGGCCGAGGGCAAGATGCGCCTCGGGAGAGATTTCGACTGCGTCGAGTGAACGCAGCGTGTTCGCGATGTGCTGAGCCAGGTCGGATGTCGGCGGCACAAAGGAGGTCGTCTCCCGTATTTGCCTGCGCAATTCGGCGCGCCTTGCCCAATCTCCTTCGAAACTCAAATGCCATGCCGGGGAAGCAGCGTGCCAGTCGTAATTCATGAACGGGAAGTACACCAACCCCGCCTCCTCTCGAAGACGGCGCATGGCGACCGAATCCCGCGATCCCATCCAGACCGACGCGACCAGATTCTCGACCGCGTAGAGTTGGCTGCCCGGCGGCGCACCGGTGAATGTCAACGCTGCGTGGAAACGATCCGTCCCAGATCGGCTGAGCGTGAAGCCGGCTGTCGCTGCAGGTTCGAACCCAGGCCGCCATAGCTCGAGACCTGAGGGCCACAACATGCTGCGTATCACGTCGGCACTGCTTGAGCCGCGCATGACGATGAGAGTGCGGAGCGGGCGGCCGGGTAGGACCTCAAGAATCGCCCGCAGAGTCGCGAGAAGTGCGGCATCGGCCGAGGGGTCCGGTGCCGAGACTCGCGTTGTGACGCTACTCCGTTCCGCCGAAACCCGAAAGATCATCGGGGCGGACGACGCGCGCCACCCATTGAGCGCGACAGAAAGCCGCTCCTGTGCGGGTTGATCCGGGGCCTCGATTCTGACGGAGACGAGAAAGCTGGTGAGCACAGCGTGACGCGCCTCGAGCGCAACGACGGTAGGCACGCTCATCTGGCTACGGCGCCTAGACGACTGAGCGCCCCGATGGGGCCTCGTGCGAGCGCAGCTGCCACTCGGCGCACGTCGTTGGTCGCGATCTGATGTGCTGACTGCAACGCACGCGCGGGTCCGCCGGTGAGGTGTGCCATGACCGCGAGATGCCGTGCGAACGTGACCGAGTCATCGACTGTCGCACCAAGGTCGAGAACCTCATCCTCCAGCTCTCTCTCCAGGAGATCCGTCGGGGTCGATTCGACGGCGTACAGAGCCTTCCGCAAGTGGGCGACGTGGGCCTCAACCTCCGGGATTCCTTCGATGATGGTGGTGCTGATGAGAGGTTCCAAACCTTGTGACGAGAACCGGCCGAAAAAGCCGACGCCGAGATCTTCCGACAGTGAGTTCGGGCTTGGCGGCTTCTGGCGCTTCAGTATGCGCGCAACGACACGGGCAGCGGCAAGGTCGCTGACGTCAGGAGGGAAAGCGCCTAACGCGAGAGCGTTCAATCCGTCAGATGCGTGTGCCGTAGCTGTCCTATCAGTGTCGATGAAGTCCGGGGCCGGTCGTGAGCTCTCGCCGTTGACTCCCGGGACTGTCTCGCAGACGCGCATCACTGCGTCGCGAGTGCTGACAGAGCCCACCACCGCGACGGTGAGTCCGCGCCGTCGTATCTCAGCGAACCCGTCGATCGCCTCGTCAAGCGACACAAGTCGAACCGCGTCTACGGTGCCGTAACCGTTGTGCGAATGTGCCCAGTCTTTGAAAAGTGCGGCGGGAAGTTCGGTCCAGGGAAATCCGCCCAACCTGGTACCGGTCACGTTCGCTTCTATTTCTGCAGTCACCACCGCTTGCTGGGCGCCGAGCTGAGCACGCGAGGGTGGGACCGCGAATCTTGCGACCATGTGACGAGCTACCTGGTCGACATCGCTGTCGTCTGCCACCGCATAGAAATCGATGGAGTCGAACCGGGTTCGTCCGTTGAGATGCGCAGCGTTCGCCACCGTCTCTCCCGAAAAGTCGGCGGCGGATGCAAGGTGTTCCAGCAGATGTGCGAAGCCGGGCTTGCCCGGAAGGTCGTCTATGAAGCCGAACCGGTGCAGCACGCAGATGGCGCTGAGCGGATGCTCTCGGGTCGCGTGAACAAGCTGGACACCATTGTCCAAGCGGATGTGTTCAACCGGGGGTGGGGACCAAGCCCTCTGGTCCCCACCCGTGAGTCTCAGCAAGCCCAGAAGGCCGTGAGGGTGATGCACGCGTGGGACGACGCGGTGATGATCGGCGTGGTACCGGGCTCCTCGGCTTCTGCCGAAGCAGCGACTTCGGCAGAACTGGCGAACGCGGTGTGCGAACCGGCGAGTGCAGCAACGGACATAGTGGAACCTCCTACGCGACGAGACCGTCTCGTCAGATCAGTTCTATCAGCATTACATCCTACTGCGTAACGAAAAGATGAACGAGCTGTCTTCGCGGTCTGGTCCGCGGGGCGCCCGAGGTAGGGCGGCATGCGTTCCGGGCGCTCAGTGGGCAACGGTGGGTGAAGACGCTCGCGAAGACTCGCCCTGGGATGGGCGGCTCCTCCGAGCCGGAGGGTGATCGCGCGGCAGACGCTGAAGCGGATCTCGGTCCGTCACCTCGGGCGACCGGACATCCCCTCAGCTCTGCAATGCGTCTCATTTGGGACTCCGTTCCGTGCGCCCGATGGGCTCGTCCTCGACTAGAAGCGACGTGGTATCGGCGCTGTGGTTCGGCGCCTGGTTCTCGGGCGTCGGCTGTGAATCGCGGCGGTAGGTGTCGTGGTTTCGGCGCCGTTTAGCGTCCGATGAG
>CANSLE010000047.1 GCA_947647645.1 uncultured Microbacterium sp. | reverse complement strand
GGAGCCCGGCTCCGCGCCGGGCGTACCGCTGTTGCACGCGGTGAGGGCGAGCGCCGCGAGGGCGAGGCCCGCGAGAGCGCCGGCGATGCGATTCTTCTTCAGCATGTGATCCTCCTGTTTCGTATCCATCTCTCGTTGACCGCGCCGGTGCCGGGCGCGGACGTCTTCCTCAGTGCGTGATCAGTTTGGAGAGGAAGTCCCTGGCCCGCTCGCTCCGGGGCGCGGTGAAGAACTCCTCGGGTGTCGCCTCCTCGACGATCTGCCCGTCGGCCATGAACACGACGCGGTCGGCGGCCTTCCGGGCGAATCCCATCTCGTGGGTGACGACGATCATCGTCATGCCGTCCTGCGCGAGGCCGACCATGACGTCGAGCACCTCGTTGATCATCTCCGGGTCGAGCGCACTGGTGGGCTCGTCGAAGAGCATGACCTTCGGCTTCATGGCGAGCGCACGGGCGATGGCCACGCGCTGCTGCTGGCCGCCCGAGAGCTGTGCGGGCAGTTTCGTTGCCTGGTGCCCCACGCCCACTCGATCGAGCAGCACCTTCGCTTCTGCCTCGGCATCCGCCTTCTTGAGCTTCTTGACCTTGATCGGGCCGAGGGTGACGTTCTCGAGGATCGTGAGGTGGGAGAAGAGGTTGAAGGATTGGAAGACCATCCCGACGTCGGCACGCAACGCGGCCAGTGCCTTGCCCTCCTTGGGCAACTCGGTGCCGTCGATCGTGATCGTCCCGCTCGTGATGGTCTCGAGGCGGTTGATCGTGCGGCAGAGCGTCGACTTTCCCGATCCGGACGGGCCGATGACGACGACGACCTCGCCGCGGTTCACGGTCAGATCGATGTTCTTCAGCGCGTGGAAGTCGCCGTAGTGCTTCTCGACCGCGCTGACCACCACGAGCGGGTCCCCCCGGCGCACGGTGATGTTCGAGGTCGCCGGGCTCGCGTTCGGGTTCGACATGCGGGCCAGCCTAGGCAGTACCCGTGCGCCCGGCACAACTTATGCACAGGATCTTGACCGAGTCGTAACCGACCCGGAACAATACGCGTCAGCGCCCGCCGCGTTGCGCGAAGGCCGTCTCGTAGAGGCAGACACTCGCCGCCGTCGCGAGGTTCAGCGACTCCGCCCGACCGTAGATGGGCAGCCGCAGAGCGAGATCCGCGAGACCCAATGCGGCCTCCTCGAGACCACGCGCCTCATTGCCGAACAGCCACGCTGTGGGCTCGGCGAGCACGTCCCGGCGGGCGAGGAAGTCGTCCCCTCCGACGTCGGCGGCGACGACCCGGAGTCCCGCGGCGTGGGCGCGTTCCACGGTCGTGGACAGGTCCGCGCCGACGGCGACGGGAAGGTGGAACAGCGAGCCGGTCGTGGCGCGGACGACCTTGGGGTTGTAGGGGTCGACCGTGCGGCCCGTCAGCACGACCGCATCCGCTCCGGCCGCGTCGGCTGCGCGGATGATGGTGCCGAGGTTGCCGGGGTCGCGCACCTCCTCGCAGATGGCGATGAGGGTCGGCGATGCTGCGAACACGTCCTTCAACGACGTCGGCGACTGCCGCGCGACCGCGACGATCCCTTGCGGGGTCACCGTGTCGGCCATCGCGTCGAGGACCGCTTCGGTCGTGAAGACGATCTCGAGTCCGGCCTCGAGCGCGGCATCGCGGACGTCCTGGTGCCGCTCCATCGCCGTGGGCGTGGCGAAGAGCTCGACGAGGGTGTCGGGCCGGAAGGCGAGGGCCTCGCGCGCCGCCTGCGGGCCCTCGAGCAGGAACAGCCCGGTCTCCTGACGCGCGCTGCGCTTGGTCAGTTTGGCGACGGCGCGCACGCGAGGAGAGCGGGGGTTTTCGAGCACGCTCTCATCCTAGAGAAGAAGAAGGGGTGCCCCCCGTTCGGAGGACACCCCTTCTGTGTGCTGTGTGTGCGGTGATTACGCCTTGGGCGCGTTCACGTCCGCCGGCAGCGCCTTCTTGGCAGTCTCGACGAGCGACGCGAAGGTCTTCGGCTCGTTGACCGCCAGCTCGGCGAGCATACGACGGTCGACCTGCACGCCCGCCAGTCCGAGGCCCTGGATGAAGCGGTTGTACGTGAGGCCGTTGGCGCGGCTCGCGGCGTTGATGCGCTGGATCCACAGGCGGCGGAAGTCGCCCTTGCGCTTGCGGCGGTCGCGGTACGCGTAGACCAGGGAGTGGGTGACCTGCTCCTTGGCCTTGCGGTACAGGCGCGAACGCTGACCACGGTAACCGGAGGCGCGCTCGAGGATGACGCGACGCTTCTTGTGGGCGTTGACCGCCCGCTTGACTCTAGCCATGTTCTTCTACTTTCTCGTCTGCGTCAGCGCTCAGATGCCGAGGAGCTTCTTGGCGACCTTCGCGTCGCCGGGAGCCAGGATCTTGTCGGCCGACAGGCGGCGCGTGCGCTTGGTGGGCTTGCCCTCGAAGTTGTGGCGGAGGTTCGCCTGCTGCTTCTTGATCTTCCCGCTACCGGTGACCTTGAAGCGCTTCTTGGCACCCGAGTGGGTCTTCTGCTTCGGCATGTCTCTATCCTTCGTTGTGGTTCCCGCGGGGCGGGAGCTCGTGGGGCCGGCGCGGCGGAGCCGCAGGCCGGCGGCCTTACTCCGCGGCGGCGGGCTCGGCGGCGGAAGCGGCCTCGGGCTCGTCGCCCGGGGTGCTGCGCGCCTGGCGCGCCGCTTCCTTGTTCGCAGCACGCTGCGCGTTCTGCTCGGTCTTGACCTCGGACTTGTTCTTGTGCGGGGCGATGACCATGACCATGTTGCGTCCGTCGATGGTCGGGTTCGACTCGACCGTGCCGTACTCGGCGACGTCTTCGGCGAACTTGCGCAGGAGACGCACGCCCTGCTCGGGGCGCGACTGCTCGCGACCGCGGAAGAGGATCATGGCCTTGACCTTGTCGCCGGCCTGCAGGAAGCCCTCGGCGCGCTTGAGCTTGGTCGTGTAGTCGTGCGCCTCGATCTTCAGACGGAAACGCACCTCTTTGAGGACGGTGTTGGCCTGGTTGCGACGCGCTTCCTTGGCCTTCTGCGCAGCCTCGTACTTGAACTTGCCGTAGTCCATGATCTTGACCACGGGCGGCTTCGAGTTGGGGGCGACCTCGACGAGGTCGAGATCTGCTTCCTGAGCGAGGCGCAGCGCGACCTCGATGCGGACGACGCCGACCTGCTCACCCGCGGGTCCGACGAGGCGAACCTCGGGAACGCGGATGCGGTCATTGGTGCGGGGATCGCTGATGCGGAACTCCTTAGTCGTACGGGTGGGTGCCACCGGACACAGGGATGTGTCTCGGGCGGAAGATCGTCACGTCCACCCCGCACGACGCGCACGTCGGCTTCGTTCCTGCACCCTCACCCACGAACGGATCCCGTCGTGGCGACCCCGTCGGACGGGGCGGAGTGCGTGACCCGGTAGCCTGGAGCGGCAAGCGCGGGTGGGATGTGATCCTCTTTCGATCCGGAGCAGAACACTCCGGCGCCCGCACAGTCTAGCAGAGAGCAGCACGTGGATACGATTCCCTCCTCCCCCGACCCCCACGAGGCCGAACGGCTCGCCCGATGGGAGGAGCAGGAGCGCGCCGCCGCGGCCGCAAGCCGCGACATCGCGGACGTGCCCGCCGTGGAGGTGATCACGACGGCAGCGGTCCACCTCATGAGCGCGGCGGCCGTCAAGACCGGTCTGGCCGACGACCCCGCCACGCAGCAGGACCTCGACGAGGCGCGCAAGCTCATCAACGCCCTCGCGGGTCTCATCACCGCCGGTGCGCCCGAGATCAGCGACATGCACGCCCGGTCGCTGCGCGACGGGCTGCGCTCACTGCAGCTCGCCTTCCGCGAGGCCTCCGCGATCCCCGACCCCATCGGAAAAGGCCCGGGAGAGAAGTGGACCGGGCCGGTCACCTGACGGCGCGGCATCCCCCGCCGCCTCAGCCGCGGACGAGCTTGACAGTCAGCGCGTCCACGAGCACGGCGATGCGGTCGTCCGCGGCCCAGCGCGCGGCGAGGCGCTGAAGGATCGCGTCGAGCTGCGCCTGATCCAGACCGTCGACGAGATGCAGTCGCACGATCAGCTCGGGTCCGCGCAGCCGCGCGTCCGGGTCTCCCGCGGCGACGGAGAGGTCGATGACGCCGAGCTCCGCCCCGATCGACTGCTGTAGACCGGCGAACACCTCCGGAGAGGTGTGCGCTGGCTCCCACGCCACCCCCTGGCCGATCGCCCATACAGCCGGGCGCCGCAGGACGAACTCGGTATCGGATCCCGGGTCGATGACGATCAGATCGGTGTCGTCGGCCGCCGCCGACAGCGCCGTGCGGATGCCGCCGGCCGGCACCGGGCGGGCCCTCGGGTCCCACGCGGCCATCGTGGCGACCGAGGTGAACACGGGCAGGACGGAGCGGCCGTCGGGGGCGGCGACGCTGACGATCGAGAGCTCCTGCGTCTTGTCGACGGCATGTCCGGACGGCGCGACGCCGACGTCGCCGGCCTCCGCGACCAGGGGGATGAGCAGGCGCGCCGACCGGTAGGCGTCGACGACCGCGACCGCGTCACCGGTACCGACCCGGAAGGCTGTCAGGGCCGCCAACAGCGCGGGGTCGGCCGAGCCGTCGTCGCCGGCGTGCGGGTTCGCCTCGAACGAGCGCCCTTCCCAGGGAACGCCCGCCGAGTCGGTGGCGCAGGAGTGGGCTCCCGCGTCATCGCCGGGCCGGTCAGCCTGCGGCGACATCCAGTGCCTCGGCCAGAGTGAACGCGCCGGCGTAGAGCGCCTTGCCTACGATCGCTCCCTCGACACCGAGCGGGACGAGCTCGCGCAGCGCCGCGATGTCGTCGAGGTTGGAGATGCCGCCGGAGGCGACGACCGGCTTCATGGTCCGTGCGGTGACCTCGCGCAGCAGGTCGAGGTTCGGGCCCTTGAGGGTGCCGTCCTTGGTCACGTCGGTGACGACGTAACGGCTGCAGCCGGCATCCTCGAGGCGCTCCAGCACCTGCCAGATGTCGCCGCCGTCGCGCGTCCAGCCGCGGGCAGCGAGGGTCGTGCCGCGGACGTCGAGCCCGACCGCGATGGCGTCGCCATAGCGGCCGATGACGTCGGCGGCCCACTCCGGGTTTTCCAGCGCCGCGGTGCCGAGGTTGATGCGCGTGGCGCCGGATTCGAGAGCGGCCTCGAGCGTCGCGTCGTCGCGGATGCCGCCGGACAGCTCGACCTGCACGCCCTTGAGTTGCTTGATGACCTTGCGGAGCACCGCCGCGTTGCTGCCCCGCCCGAAGGCGGCGTCGAGGTCGACGAGGTGGATCCACTGCGCCCCGTCGCGCGCCCAGGTGAGGGCGGCCTCGACCGGGTCGCCGTAGCTGGTCTCGGTTCCCGCCTCGCCCTGGGTGAGGCGCACCGCCTTGCCGTCGGCGACGTCGACGGCGGGCAGGAGGATCAGTTCGGGGGTCGACGCGAAATCGTTCATGGCTCCAGGGAGGGGTTCAGTGACCGCGACGTGCGGGCACGAGGACACACAAGCAGAGAGACTACCCGGACTGCGGCAGCGATGAGATCCAGTTTCCCAGCAGGCGGATCCCCGCCTCGCCGCTCTTCTCGGGGTGGAATTGCGTCGCCGACAGCGGGCCGTTCTCGACCGCGGCGAGGAACGGCGTGCCGTAGTCGCACCACGTCACGGCGGGCTCCCGGAACGGACGCGTGACGTCGAGCGTCCACTGCTGCGCCGCGTAGGAGTGGACGAAGTAGAAACGCTCGTGCTCGATGCCACGAAACAGGGTCGATCCCTCCCCCACGCGGACGGTGTTCCAGCCCATGTGCGGGAGGACGGGCGCATCGAGCTCGGTCACCGCACCCGGCCACTCGCCGAGCCCTTCGGTCTCCTGCCCACGCTCCACCCCGTGCTCGAACATGACCTGCATGCCGACGCAGATACCGAGCACGGGGAGACCGCCCGCGAGTCGCCTCTCGATGATCTCGTCCCCTCGGGACGCACGGAGGGCGTCCATCACCGCACGGAACGCGCCGACACCCGGCACCACGAGTCCGGCGGCATCCTGGATCAGTCCGCGATCGGCGCTCAGGCGCGCGTCTGCACCGGCAGCGACCAGCGCCTTCACCGCCGAATGCACGTTCCCCGAGCCGTAGTCGAGGACGGCCACCAGAGGGGCGCCGGTCACTTCGGTGCGGTCGGTCATAGGGCTCCCTTGGTGCTCGGGATGCCGTGCACGAGCGGGTCCTGCGCCTTCGCCTGACGGAAAGCGCGGGCGAAGGCCTTGTACTCCGCCTCGGCGATGTGGTGCGGGTCGCGTCCGCCCAGCACCGTCACGTGCACCGTCAGCCCCGCGTTGAACGCCAGAGCCTCGAAGGTGTGACGCACCAGTGACCCGGTGAAGTGCCCGCCGATGAGGTGGTGCTCGAAACCGACCGGCTCGCCCGTGTGGACGAGGTAGGGGCGCCCGCTGATGTCGACGACCGCCTGCGCGAGGGCTTCGTCCAGCGGGACGAGCGCATCGCCGTAGCGCGAGATGCCGCTCTTGTCACCGAGCGCCTGTCGGATCGCCTGACCGAGCACGATCGCCGTGTCCTCGACGGTGTGGTGGGCGTCGATGTGGGTGTCGCCGGACGCGCGCACCGTGAGATCGGTGAGCGAGTGCTTCGCGAACGCGGTGAGCAGGTGATCGAAGAACGGGACCGTCGTGTCGATGCGGCTCTGCCCCGCCCCGTCGAGATCGAGCTCGAGCTCGATCGTGGACTCGCTCGTCGCGCGCCGGAGGGAGGCGGTGCGGGGGGCAGAAGTACTCATGCGCCGAGTCTACCGAGCGCCCGCGCGACCGCTTCCGCGTGTTACCGGCGCACGTTACCGCGCGGTGGCTCCGCCCGGGCCCAGCGAGGCGAGCGCGTCGAGGAACGCGGTCGACTCCTCCTCGGTGCCGGCCGTCACCCGCAGGCTGTGCGGGATGCCGACGTCGCGGATGAGGACGCCCCGGTCGTAGAGGGCCTGCCAGGTAGATGCCGGGTCGTCCACACCCGCGAAGAGGACGAAGTTCGTCCAACTCTCGAACGGGCGGTAGCCGAGCGCGTCGAGGGTCGCCGCGATGCGGTCGCGCTGACCGACGATGTCGTCGACCATCGCGAGCATCGCGGGCGCGTGCCGCAGCGCCGCGGTCGCGGCGGCCTGGGTCAGCGCGCTGAGGTGGTACGGGAGGCGCACCAGGCGCAGGGCGTCGATGACGGCGGGGTCGGCCGCGAGATAGCCGACACGGGCACCCGCGAACGCGAAGGCCTTGCTCATGGTGCGCGACACCACCAGCCGCGGCCGGTCGGGAAGGAGCGTGAGCGCCGAGCGGGAGTCGCGCGGGGCGAACTCCTGGTAGGCCTCGTCGACGATGACGATTCCCGGCGTCGCGTCGTACACGGCCTCGATCACGTCGAGACCCACCGGCGTGCCGGTCGGGTTGTTGGGCGCGCAGAGGAACACGATGTCCGGCTGCGCGCGCTCGATCTGCGCTGCGGCGTCTTCGGCGGAGAGGGTGTAGTCGACGCCGCGCGACCCGCTGACGTAGGTTGCCCCCGTCGCCCGCGTGAGCAGCGGATACATGGAGTACGTCGGCGCGAAGCCGAAGGCCGTGCGACCCGGACCGGCGAACGCCTGCAGCAGGTGCTGGAGGACTTCGTTGGAGCCGTTCGCCGCCCAGATCTGACGCGCGTCGAGACCGTGACCCAGATACTCCGCGAATCCCTCGCGCAGCGTGGTGAACTCGCGGTCCGGATAGCGGTTCACCTCGCGGAGGGCTCGAGCGACGCTGTCCAGAATGTCGTCTGCAACGTCCTCGGGCACCGGATGCGTGTTCTCGTTGACATTCAACGCCACGGGAAGAGGGGCCTGCGGGGCGCCATAGGGCGTCAGACCGCGCAGGTCGTCTCTGAGGGGCAGGTCATCGAGTCGGACGCTCACCCTGACCATCGTAGACGGCGCGTGCGGACGGAGAGGCGCTCAGTCGCCGGCGGTGTACTGCGCGGGGATCGCGATGCTCTGCCCCACGTCGAGGCTGCCGGAAGGCAGCGCGTTGAGGCGGACGATCGCGTCGACCACGTCGCGGGGATCGGACTCGGGAGCCACTGCGCGGGCGATCGACCAGAGCGTGTCGCCCGGCTGGACCGCCACGTGAGTGAAGGTGACACCCGACGCGCCCTCATTGGAGGCGAGCGCCCCGCCGCCGGAGACGATCGCGACGCCCAGCGCGACGACGACGGGAACTGACGCGAGGAAAGCGAGGACACGACGGCCTCGCACCGTCAGGCGCAGGCGCGTCGTCGGCGTTGCCGCGACGACGCGTCCGCGGGGCGAGGCACCGAGGGTGTCGATCGTGGTCATGGGTTCCTCCTCAGGACGGGTGTCTCCGGGTGTCGAGAGATTCGCATCCGATCCTCGGCCGGGAGGGCCGGATGCGAATCTCTTTTCCGAATCTATCTTCGATAACGGCTGGGTGTCAAGGACGTACTTCTCGCAGATCGATCGAAGACGACACGCGGGCGCGTGCCCGTCTCCGCCGCGAAAACCGGATACGGTTTCGACAAGACGACCCCATCACCTACCTCCGACATTCGAAGGCGACGCCTTCGGGAGGACGCGATCGAAGGAGCGCGCGACATGGCCGAGAAGCCGCAGACACGCAGGCGGAAGAGCCTCAGCGACAAACAGTTGAAGATCCTCGAGGTGATCCAGACCTCCATCGCACGTCACGGCTACCCGCCGAGCATGCGCGAGATCGGCGACGCCGTCGGACTGAAGTCGCTGTCGAGCGTGACCCACCAGCTCAATCAGCTGGAGCTCAGCGGCTATCTCCGCCGGGACGCGGGCAAGACACGTGCGATGGAGGTGCTGATCGATCTTCCCGGCACCGCCGCGGAGAACCCGGCCGACCTCACCCCCGCGCTCGGCGACGCCGCGCTCGTGCCGCTCGTGGGCCGCATCGCCGCCGGCGTGCCGATCACCGCCGACCAGCAGGTCGAGGAGATCTTCCCGCTTCCGCGACAGCTCGTGGGCAAGGGCGACCTGTTCATGCTCAAGGTCAGCGGCGAGTCGATGATCGACGCCGCCATCTGCGACGGCGACTGGGTCGTGGTCCGGTCGCAGCCGACGGCCGACAACGGCGAGATCGTGGCCGCGATGCTCGACGGCGAAGCCACCGTGAAGACCCTCCGCCAGCGCGACGGCCACACGTGGCTGCTCCCCCGCAACTCCGCCTTCGAGCCGATCCTCGGCGACGACGCGGTCGTCCTCGGTCGCGTCGTCGCCGTCCTCCGCGCCGTGTGACGACGCCTCCCCCGCGCGCGGGGTGGCATCGTCCATGACCATCGTCACGGTCGGGGCGCTCCTGCCGCTGTCCGTCGTGAGCGGGCGGGCCCGCCTCCAACTCGTCGACGAATGGGGGGCCGTGCCGCACAGGTGCGGCGTGGGCTGGAGGGCTCGCGGTGATCGAGGCCGGAGACGGCCGGCTCGATCCGGCCATCGCCGCCACGCTCGGCGATCGAGTGGGGTCACTCCGTCTGCGTGCAGCGCGGTGGATACGATGCGCCGACGTCCGAGAGTTCGAGAACGGACAATGCGACGGTGGCTATGTCGTCGCACTTTTCCCGGTTACGGGACGTCTGATTTCAGCACGGGGTTTCGGGTCATGACGTTGGCAGGAGGGCTTCCGCCCACGTGTTGCGATGCGAGCGAACATAGTTGTCCATGGAGAGCCAGTGATCGCCATGGCCGGCTGTGAACATCGACGCCCAGGGTTCCTTGCCTGCGTTATGCGACCTGCGCAGCATGTTGTACATCGCTGCCGTGCGCTCAGCCATAGCGTCTGGCAGGAGCCGTCGCATGCTGTCATCCGCTCGATATCCGTCGACGAATGCCGACAAGTCATCAGCGGCAAGGCTCGGGTCTCGGGACGTGCCAGAGAGCGTGAATGCCTGCGCAGAGTATGCCAAGTCCCATACGCGAGCGCTGGGGGCCGACGCGTCCCAATCGATGAACATCCAGCGGTCCCCGATGAGCAGGTTCCAAGGGGCAAGGTCGTTGTGACACACAAGCTCGCTGGCAGGCGCAGGTATTGCAGTCTCCCATACTGCGTCCTCCGGCGGTATGTAGGTCGCGCTTGCGTCGTGAATGGCCCGCACCATCTCGCCGACGCGGTACAGGTCCGCTTGGGATAGCGGGTCAGCATGGATAGCGAGCGTTCCTGGAATGAACTCCTGCACCTGTCGCCCGTGCTCGTCACTTCCCATCGGAGCCGGAGCATCCACACCGGCTGATCGAAGCCATTCCACGAAGGCGATAGTGCTCGTCGTTGACGCTGACCAGGGCTTGCGGACAGTCTCACCGATTCGGACGACGCTGCCGCTCGCGTTGCCGCCCGTTAACGGCTCCTCTGGGTTCACGCGATTCTCCGTCTGGGGACATGGCGGGCGGGCGAGCCAGCACGGATAGCCGCTCGCGCGGTCTGCTGCAGTCCGACGGCGGCGAGACGCCGTCTGGCGCTCTCACGGGCAGGATACGCCCCGTCGTCCGACATCGTGCCGTGCTGCGGCTTACGCTCGCGGTCAGGAACGGCCGTTCGGCGTCCTCTGTGTCGCGGGAGATCACGCGCAACGCCGGAGCACGTCGCCGCGTGGTTGCGGCGCAGCTTCCCCGACGGGCCCGCGTGGTGGATCTCGCACGAAGCGATCCCGCGATTGCCCTGGCAGCGCGGCAGCAACGAGAACACCAGCCCGCTGCTGCCGCAGCACCTGCCGAAACACGCCGACCTATCCCGCTTCACCCCGGCTGACCTGGCCCGGATCGCGGAGAAGATCAACACCCGGCGCCGCCGGATGCTCGGTTAGGACACCAGCCACAACCGACTCCTCGACGAGCTCACGACCGCAGACGCCCTGGTAAAATCGCCGGGTGATCGGCACGATTCGCTCCGCTGAGCAACAGGACTTTGAAGATATACAGCGTATCGAGAACATGGCCGATCAGCTCTTCATAGACCTCTTTCGACCGAATCGCTGGGAAGCTGCCCCGTCCGGCGCTTCGCGCGCGGCGGAACCTGGATTTCTGCTCGTCGTCGCCGACGAGTCGGAAACGATCGTCGGCTTCGTCCACGTGCTCGAAACCGGCGGCATCGCCCACTTGGAGCAGCTCTCCGTGTCGCCGGAGCACGGCCGACGCGGATACGGCCGGGCGCTCGTGGAGGCAGCCAAAAGCGAAGCCCGACGTCGCGGTCACGACCGCATGACGCTGCGAACGTACGCCGACGTGCCGTGGAACGCCCCGTTCTATGCCCGCGCGGGCTTCGTCGAGGAAAGCCCCTCGACACCGTTCCAGAGACACCTCGTGCTGGTCGAGCGCCGTCTCGGTCTCGACCAGCACGGTCGACGCATCCAGATGGGCCTGACGTTGACGTAGCCGATCGTCCACCGCTCCCCACCCGGGCGAATCAAAGGCCGCGCCCACACTGGGGCTGGTCCACGCAGTGCGTGACCGAAAGTGGATGCCGTATCGAAACCGGCTTTCCCGGGCACAGGGCTTCGGTCCACAGTTTCGGGGCAAACGGCTGCCCCGCTAGAGGTCGCGTTCCTCGCGCACGTCCATGATCGGCACCCCCGCCCGCAAAAGTCGCTGATCCTGGTGACGTCCACGTCGATGTTCGAGCAGTCCCGGCCCGACGCTCACGCCCGGACCCCAATTCAGCCCGCCGGATCGCCCCTGACGAGCTGCTGAGTCGGCGCACGCACGAAGGACGCTTCGACGA
>CANSLE010000046.1 GCA_947647645.1 uncultured Microbacterium sp. | reverse complement strand
CCGCGGCCAGGTCGCCTTCTACCTCGATCAGCGCGGGCAGAGCCTCACCGCCGTGGAGGAGCGGCACGAGCGCACCCGCGCCGCCCTCGCCGAGGTCTCCGCCGGGCTCCCCGTCGACTGGCGGCGGGCCGCCGTGGAGCGCGGCGAGCTGTCCCGCTTCGTCTTCGAGCCCGACGACGTCGTCCTCGTCGTCGGGCAGGACGGGCTCGTCGCCAACGTCGCCAAGTACCTCGGCATCCAACCCGTCATCGGCATCGACCCGCTCCCGGGCGTCAATGCCGGAGTGCTCGTCCCGCACACCCCGGCGGCGGGCGTCGCTCTCGCCGCGGCGGCGCACGCCGGCGATGCACCGATCTGCGAGCGCACGATGGTGCAGGTGCGCACCGACGACGGCCAGTCACTCACGGCGCTCAACGAGGTGATGATCGGCCAGCCCGGGCACCAGTCCGCGCGCTACACGCTGGAGGTCGGCGGGCACCGCGAACGGCAGTCGTCGTCGGGCGTCATCGTCAGCACGGGCACAGGCTCGACGGGGTGGTGCGCCTCCATCGCACGCATTCAAGCGCCGCAGCTTCCGCTCCCCGCCACGACGGACCGTTCGCTGGCGTGGTTCGTCCGCGAACCGTGGCCGTCGCCGAGCACCGGCGCCGACCTGTTCGCGGGCCGATTGGACGCGGGAGAGCTGACCCTCCGTGTCGAGTCCGACCAGCTCGTCGCGTTCGGCGACGGGATGGAGGAGGATCGGCTCTCGCTGTCGTGGGGGCAGCACGTGAGCGTGAGCGTCGCCGACCGGACGCTGCGCTCGGTGCGCTCGCTGGCTGGCTCAGTGCGCCCGGGCTGACCGCTTCGGCGTGCGGACGAACAGCGTCTCGCTCTGTTCGAGGGCCATGCCCTTCGTCTCCGGGATCTTCCAGAGCACGAACACGAACGACAGCGCGGCGAAGACCGCGTACATGCCGTAGGTGAACGGGAGCGAGAACGCCGCGAGCTGCGGGAACGTCCAGGACACGAGGAAGTTGGCGATCCACTGCGCCCCGGCGGCGACCCCGAGCGCTTTCCCGCGGATACGGCTGGGGAAGATCTCGCCGAGGAGCACCCACACGATCGGGCCCCACGATGCACCGAATCCGACGACGAACAGGTTGGCCGCCACCAGGGCGATCGGGCCCCACGCGCCGGGCAGGGCGACCTCGCCGTCCACCGTCTGCGCGAACGCGAAGGCGAGCGCCATCGCGCCCAGGGAGAGGGTCATCAGGAGCGAACCGGTCATCAGGATGGGCTTGCGGCCGATGCGGTCGACGAGGAAGATCGCGATGAGCGTGACCAGCACGTTGGTCACGGACGTGAACACGCTGATGAGCAACGAGTTGCTCTCATCGAACCCGACCGCACGCCAGAGCGTCGTCGAGTAGTAGAAGATCACGTTGATGCCGACGAGCTGCTGGAATGCCGACAGGGTGACGCCGATCCAGACGACGGGCTGAAGCCCGAGGGCCGTGCCGCGCAGCGAAGCGGTCCGGTTCTTGCGGTCGTCCTCGATTCCGCTGATCAGCTCGTTCATGGTCTTGTCGAGGTCGGCCGCCGGGACGAGACGCTCGAAGATCGCCCGCGCCTCGTCGTTGCGCCCCTTGGCGAGCAGGAAACGCGGAGACTCCGGCATCGTGAGGGAGAGGATGCCGTAGACCGCGGCCGGGATGACGCCGATGAGGAACATCCAGCGCCAGGCCTCGAGCCCCCACCAGAGGATGTTGTCGGCGCTGCCGGCGGCGCCGGCGAGCACCGCGTTGCTCAGCAGTGCGGTGAAGATGCCGATGGTGATCGCGAGCTGCTGCAGCGAGGCCAGGCTGCCGCGCACCTGGCGCGGCGCGACCTCGGCGATGTACGCCGGCGCGACGACGGAGGCGATGCCGATGCCGATGCCACCGAGCACGCGCCAGACGATGAGATCGGGGACGCTGAACGTCAGCGCGGAGCCGACAGAACTGGCGAGGAACAGAGCCGACCCGAGGAGCATGACGCGCAGGCGCCCCCAGCGGTCGGAGAGCGCGCCGGCGATGATCGCCCCCAGGGCGCAGCCCAGCAGGGCGACGGCGACGACGAATCCGGTGAGGAGCGCGTCCTTGGTGTACGTGGACTCGATGGAGGACACCGCGCCGTTGATGACGGAGGAGTCGAAGCCGAACAGGAACCCGCCGACCGCGGCGGCGATCGAGAGCGCCGCCGCCCTCCGCCCGTAGGGGCTTCTCATCGAGAACGTGCCGGCGGGGATGCTATCGGTCGTGGTCACCCGGAAACGATAGCCCCGCTGCGCGTGGGCCGGGCGCACCAACGGTGCGCCGTCCGCGATCTCGGCCCGGTTCCCCACCCCCGCCGCGCACGCTGCCCCTGTGGCAGCTGACCGCGATCAGCTGAGGAACGTGATCGACAGCGGGTAGGTGTACCACTCGCCCTTGCTCGCCTTCACCGCGGCGACGATCGAGAAGATGATGTTCACCACGTAGACGGCGAGCAGGATCACCAGCCCGATCCCCAGGATCGACAGGACGGCTCCCACGAAGGACGCGATCAGCATCGTCAGCTGGAAGTTCAGGGCGGCCGCGGTGTGCGCGCGCACGAACGGCCCGCGGTCCTTCAGGACCAGGTAGCCGATCAGCGACGGCAGGAAATAGAAGATGCCGCCGATGTGCACGAGGGTCGCCCACATCTTCTCGTCGGAGGGGTTCATGGGCTGCGGGCCGGGCTGGGCCGCAGGCTGCGGGTACGGCGGAGTGGTCATAGGACCAGCGTAGGTGCCCTCTCGCGATCCTGCCGAGGGGGTTATCCCGAGATCTGCGCTCTCCTCGGCATCCGCCGGTGTCATTCGCTACGGTCGAAGGACATCGGCAGCACACAGGAAGTGGGTTCGTTACGTGGATATTCTCGCCGCCGGAGGAGCACTGGTGATCGTCGGCATCGCCGTCGTCGCCGCCATCGTCCTCCTGATATTCCTCCTCATCATGGTCCGCGCCTGGTACAAGGTCGCCAAAGCCGACCAGGCCCTGGTCATCGTGGGAAAGAACCAGAAGAGCGCCAGCGGCGAGTCGTCGCGCATCTCGGTCATCACCGGCGGGGGCGCCCTGGTCAACCCGCTGACCCAGCGCGCCGAGATGATCTCGCTGCGCGCCCGGCAGATCAAGATGGAGCCGACCGCGCAGGCCTCCAACGGCGTCACCGTCAACGTCTCGGGTGTCGCGCTCGTGAAGATCGGGTCCGATCCCGAGTTCGTCCGTCGCGCCGCCGAGCGCTTCCTCTCTCAGGACGGCGCGATCGAGCAGTTCACGACCGAGCAGCTCGAGGGTGCGCTGCGCGGCGTCGTCGCGACGCTGACGGTCGAGCAGCTCATGAAGGATCGGCAGAAGCTGTCCGACCAGATCGCCGAGGGCATCAAGAGCGACCTGCTCGCGCAGGGCCTCATCCTCGACTCGTTCCAGATCCAGGGTGTCACCGACAAGAACGGCTACATCGACGCCCTCGGTGCGACCGAGGTCGAGCGCGTCCGCCGCGAGGCCGAGGTCGCCCGCATCAACGCCGCCCGCGAGGTGCGAGCGCGCCAGATCGCCACCGACGAGGCCAACCTCGTCGAGCAGACCGCGTTCGACAAGAACTCCGCCGCCGCGGCCGCCGAGGTCGGGCGCGCCCGTGCCGAGGCTGAGCAGGCCGAGGCCCTCGCCCGCGCCGAGAGGGAGCAGGCGGTGCTGCTGCAGGGCGCCGAGAACAAGCAGGCGCAGCTGGATGCCGACATCAAGAAGGTCGCCGATGCCGACCTCTACCAGCGCGAGCGCGCGGCGGATGCCGCGGCCTACGGCGAGGTCAAGGCGGCCGAAGCCCGCGCCCAGATCGCGGCGCAGGAAGCGGAGGCCACGCGCCTGCGCGCCCAGGCGGAGGCCGATGCGGTGCGCCTCGTCGGCGAGGCGCGGGCCGCGGCCATCGAGGCGGAGGCCGAAGCGCTCTCAAAGAACCAGGAGGCGCTGCTCGCCCAGCGCGCCCTCGAAGCGCTCGTGCCGATGATGACCGAGTTCGCGCGCGGCTTCGACAAGGTCGGCTCGATCACCGTGCTCGGCGGCGAGGGCGCATCCAGCCACATGGCGGCGGAGTCGGCCTCGAGCATGCGCGCGAGCTTCGACGCGATCCAGGCCGCGACCGGCATCGACCTCCGCCAGGTCATCCAGGGCCAGGCGACGGGGCGCGGGATGGCACAGGGGATGCGAGAAGAGCAGCCGGTCACGACCGAGAGCTGACGCGTTTCGACGCCTCGCTGCGCTCGTCGCAACTCAGGTCGCCGGCCGAGCGCAGGCAGCTGCCCGGCGCAGGCCGACTCGCTGCGATTTCGCCTGTTCTCGGCCGATTGCCTCCGGCGGGCGCGTTTCACTCAGCGTCGTAGTTCGACGCGCGCGACGGTCGCGTCTTCGAGCGCGACGGGATCGATCTCGACGCCGATGCCGGGCGCGGTCGGCACGCGGACGTGCCCGTCATCCAACACGATCGGCTCGCGCACGATGTCGCGGGCGTAGAAGCGGTCGGATGCCGAGACATCCCCCGGCAGCGTGAATCCGGGCAGGGCGGCGAGCGCCGCGTTCGCCGCCCTGCCGATCCCGGTCTCGAGCATGCCGCCGCACCAGACCGGGATGCCGGCGGCGCGGCAGACGTCGTGCACGCGCACCGCCTCGAGGTAGCCCCCGACCCGGCCCGCCTTGATGTTGATGACCGATGCCGCGCGCAGCGCCAGCGCGTCGGCCGCGGCCTTCGCCGACACGATCGACTCGTCGAGGCAGATCGGCGTGCGCAGCCGGGCGGCGAGGGTCGCATGGTCGACGATGTCGTCCTCCTGCAGGGGCTGCTCGATCAGCAGGAGGTCGAAGCGGTCGAGTTCGGCGAGGGTCTCGGCGTCGGCGAGCGTGTACGCGGAGTTCGCGTCGACCTGCAGCGGGATGGCACCGAAGGCGTCGCGCACCGCCGCCGTGTCGGCGACGTCGCGTCCGGGCTTGATCTTGATCTTGATGCGCACGTAGCCCTGATCGAGGTAGCCGGCGACGGTGTCGACGAGCGCGGCGGGGTCGCGTTGGATGCCGACCGACACCCCGCTCGGCACGCGGTCGACGACCGCACCGAGGTACTCGCCCAGCGGCCGGCCCTCCGCACGGAGGGCGGCGTCGAGCACGGCGAGCTCGAGGCCCGCCTTCACCATCCGGTGACCGACGAAGGGCTCGAGAACGTCGGCGACCGTTTCGGGCGCCAGCCCGCCGGTCGCGGACGAAGCGGCATCCAGCAGCGCGGGGACGAGGAAGCGCTGGGCCACGTCCCACGCACCGTGCGTGTACTCGCTGGAGTACAGCGGCGCTTGCTGGGTGACGATCTCGCCCCACCCGTCGCCGCCGGCCGCGCGGGCCCGCACGACGATGACCTCTCGCACCGTCTCGGTGCCGAACGACGTCGTGAACGGCGAGACGAGCGGCAGATGGAGGATGCGCAGCTCGACCGCGTCGAGGACGACGGGAGCGGCGGCCTGGGCGATGGGCATGGGCTCAGGCTACGCCGGACCCGGTGCCGAGGCTCTGGTCGTCAGCGGTGGGCGCGCAGCACGGCGAAGCGCGGCGCGATGTAGGTGCTGCGACGCGGCGCCCGCGGCAACAGGGCTTCGGTGATGGCGGTGATGAAAACGCGCACGGCATCCGTCCTCTCGAGGTCTTCACTCAAGAGAGGGCGGATGCCGTGGCTTATGACGCGGGTTCGCGAAATCAGTCGTCGACGACGGTGACGGTGACCTCGATGTTGCCGCGCGTGGCGTTCGAGTAGGGGCACACCTGGTGGGCGGCGTCGGCCAGCTGCTGGGCGACGGCGGGGTCGACGTCGGGGATGTTGACCTCGAGCGCGACCGCGAGCTGGAAGCCGCCCTCGCCGTTCGGGCCGATCTTGACCTGCGAGCCGACGCTGGAGCCCGCGATCGCGACCTTCTGGGCACGCGCGACGGCCTGCAGCGCACCGTGGAAGCACGCGGCGTAGCCCGCGGCGAAGAGGAGCTCGGGGTTCGGGGCGCCGCCGGCGCCGCCCATCTCCGTCGGGACGCGCAGGTCGACGTCGAGGATGCCGTCGCTCGTGCGGACGTGCCCGTCGCGGCCGCCGCCGGTGGCGAGGGCTTCTGCGGTGTAGAGGGTTTCCATGGGGGTTCCTTTCGTGGAGGGCTTCGTGGGTCAGGCAGCGGTGCGGAGGCCAGCGGCCAGCGCGCGCATGTTCGCGGTGATCGCCGCCAACTGTTCGAGGAGTTCGCCGAGGCTGCGGCCGCTGTCGACGAACGCAGGGACGAGGCAGCCGGCCGCGGCGACGACCTCGGCGTGCGCCTCACGGCCCGCGGCCGTGAGGGCGACCCGCACGACGCGCTCATCGGCGGCATCCCGGCGGCGCGTCACCAGCCCGCGCTCCTCGAGGCGGCGGAGGAGGGGCGAGAGCGTCCCCGAGTCGAGGCCGAGCTCGTCACCGAGCCCGCTCACGGTCCGCTCCCCCGTCTCCAGCACGACCATCGCGAGGTACTGCGGATAGGTGAGCTTCCACGGCTTCAGCACCTCGCGATACGCCTGGGTCGTCGCGTGCGACGCCGTGTACATCGCGAAGCAGACGAACTCGTCGAGCGCGGCGGAAGCGGACATGATGAAAGCATTGCACACAAGTCAATTGTGCACAATCTTTCCTCTCGCCTCAGCGTGTCAGCGTGAACCCGTCGGGGTCGCCCTCTCGCGGAGGTCGGAGCTGTTCCGGCAGCGGCCACGGCAGCACGATCCCCCCGTGTGGGCGACTCATGTCGCCGTAGTCGTCAACCTTCACGACGATGCGCGCAGGCGCCACCTCCACCAGCCGGACACGCACCGGACGCCCCGATACCCGTTCGAGCATCCACGGCTCCGCGAGGAAGGCGAGTCCGCGCCGCTCGAGGGCTTGTTCGGCATCCAGCCATTCCACGGATGCCACCACCTCACGCCCGAGCACATCGATGGCGGTCCACGCGTCGCCGTCGGGACGGATCCACCCCAAGCGCTCCCCGTCGTCGCGGCGGTGCGGGGTCCAGTCGTCGGGAACCCCCGGGCGCTCATCGACCATGTCCACAGCCTAGGTCGCGCGCACGAAGAGGTAGCCACGGTCGTCGAACCCACCCACGACGAACCCATCCTCGGTGAGACCGACGAACGCCTCGCGCACGCGGTAGCGCCAGTCCAGGGCCTCACCGGGCACCTCGAGCCGCAGCCGCTGGATGTCGGCGGGAACCTCAACGGTCGTGACGATGTCCTGCTCGCGGGGCGGCGCGGCGGGCGCGTCCAGATCCCACACGGCGAAGATGCGGTCGGTCTCGTCGCCGCGATTCACGCCGTCGTCCATGGCACCGTAGTGGTCCACGAAGTACTCCCCCACCCGCGCGCCGAGAACGCGCAGATTGAACGAGGCGTTGCGAGCGACGAGCGGGTCGAAGGTCCACGTGATCTGGTGGATGCCGCGAGCGAGCGCCCACTCCCGCTGGTGCTGCTTGAGCGCACGTCCGAGCCCCTGCCCGCGATACCCGTCGACGATGCCGGTGATGTGCGAGTGCAGCGACCGGTCGTCCGGGGCGGCGAAGAAGCCCACCGACGCGCCGATCATGCGCTCCGCCGACGGGTCGCCGTCCGACTCTTCGACGTACAGGCCCATGGCGTAGTTGCCGACATGGGCGAGGGCTCGCAGGAGGTTCGCGGGCATACCTGTGCGGTCACCGCCCCATACCTCGCTGAGCACGGCGGATGCCGCCGCGATCTGCGCCACGGTGCTCAGGGGCCGGATGCGGACGCCTTCGGGCGTCGGGCTGTCGAGGTCCACCATGTTCGTCACCCTACGCCGGAGCCGCCGTCGCACCCGGGCGATAGCCTGAAACGATGGCCCCTGACGACGATGCGCGACGCCGATTGACCCGGATGCCGCCACAGGGCGCGATCATCGCCGTCCTGGCCCTGGCCGGCCTCGCCTCGTCGTTCATGTTCACGCTCGTCGTCCCGATCCAGACGCGGCTGCCCGACCTGCTGCACGCGAGCCGCGATGACACGGCCTGGGTGGTCACTGCCACGCTTCTCGCGGCCGCCGTCATCACGCCGATCGCGGGACGCCTGGGCGACATGTACGGCAAACGCCGTATCGTCCTCGTGCTGCTGGCGACACTGATCGTCGGCTCGGTCGTCGCGGCGCTGTCGACCGGGCTGATCTGGCTGATCGTGGGCCGTGCCCTGCAGGGCGCGGTGACGGGCGTGATCCCCCTGGGCATCTCGATCCTCCGGGACGTGCTCCACGAGGACCGCGTCGATCCGGCCATCGCCCTGATCAGCGCGACGCTCGGCGTGGGCGGCGCGCTCGGGCTGCCGGTGAGCGCGCTCGTCACCGAGAACGCCGACTGGCACGCCCTCTTCTGGACGGCGGCCGCCCTGGGAGCGGTCGTGTTCGTCCTCGTCCTGCTGATCGTCCCCGTGAGCGTCCTGCGCACCGCGGGGCGCTTCGACTACGTCGGCGCGCTGGGCCTGGCGGTGGGCCTCCTCGGCATCCTGCTCGCCATCTCGCGTGGCGACGCCTGGGGGTGGAGCTCACCGGCCACGCTCGGCTGCGGACTCGGCGGCGTCGCCGTCCTCCTCGCCTGGGGGTGGTACGAGCTGAGGATCGCCGAACCCCTCCTGGACCTGCGCGTCGCCGCCCGGCGCCCCGTGCTGCTGACCAACCTGGCGTCGGTGGCGATGGGGTTCTCGCTGTTCTCGTCCAACGTCTCCTACCCCCAGCTGCTGGAGCTGCCCGCACCGACCGGGTTCGGTCTCACGCTGCTGGGAGCGAGCCTGGTCATCATGCCGTCGGGCCTCGTCATGATGGTGCTCTCGCCGTTCTCCGGGCGCCTCGCGAGCACGGTGGGGCCGCGGCGGCTGCTCATCCTCGGCGCGACCGCGCTGATCGCCGCCTACGGCTTCAGCCTGCTGTTCGCGTCGGCCGTCTGGCACATCCTCATCGCCAACCTCCTCATCGGCGTCGGCATCGGGTTCGGGTACGCCGCCATGCCCATGCTCATCATGCGCTCGGTGCCGCAGACCGAGACCGGCGCCTCGAACGGCCTCAACGCCCTCTTCCGCTCGCTCGGGACGAGCTCGGCGGCGGCGGTCGTCGGGGCGGTGCTCGCCAGCATGTCGACGGTGCAGGACGGACGGGCCCTCCCCACGGCATCCGCCTTCCAGGCGTCGTTCTGGCTCGGACTCGCCGCAGCCGTCGTCGCGCTCACCGTGGCCGCCTTCATCCCGTTGCGGCCCGCCGACGAGCACCACCCTGCGCTGCCGACCGTCGGCTGAGACGCGCCGTCGGACGTCACCGGGCGTCATACGTCTGCGACGCGTCCGCCGGGGACCGTATCCTGGCGGTGGCTCGAAAACCGGAAGCCTCCGCCTTGAGCAGCCTGCGCCCGACGCCGCTGCAAGAGCCTTCTGACACCGCCCGCACGACGGGCCACCGCCCTCAGGAGGAGACCCATGTCCGTTGCCACCACGACCTCCGGCAGCCTGCCCCGCACTGCCGCCCTGATCGACGCGAACGCCGCCCGCTCCGTCGCGGACGACGGGTTCACCCTGCGGTCGACGCCGGAGTTCGAGTCGCTGACCGCGCAGGCCGTCGCCGACGTCGTCGACCGGCAGCGCGCGGCCGGGATCACCCTCGTCGGCGACGGCGAGTTCGGCAAGGCCATGTCCAACGCCGTCGACTACGGCGCCTGGTGGTCGTACTCGTTCCAGCGGGTGAGCGGGCTCTCCCTCACCGAGGTCAACGCGTTCAACGAGCCGCCCGTCCGGTCCGCGCCAGGCGACATCCGCCTCACGAGCTTCCTCGACCGCCGCGACCGGCAGCTGTTCCCCGCCGTCTACGCCGAAGCGGTGGAGGCCGGACGCACGGCGACCGCGTTTCCCACGACGACCGGCCCGCTGGCGTATCGGGGTCAGGATGCCGTGGCATCCGACATCCGCCACCTCACCGGGGCACTCCGGGACGGGGAGCAGGGCTTCCTCACGGCGATCGCGCCGGGGTCGGCGGCACGCGTGCGCAACGAGTTCTACGCCACCGACGAGGAGCACATCTTCGCGTGGGCCGACGCCCTGCGAGAGGAGTACCGCGCGATCGTCGATGCGGGTCTCATCCTCCAGCTCGACGACCCGTCGCTCGCCGAGAACTTCGACCAGATCAACCCGGAGCCGTCGATCGCGGACTATCAGGCGTTCACGAGGATCCGGATCGACGCGATCAACCACGCCATCGCGGGCCTTCCCCAGGAGCAGGTGCGCCTGCACCTGTGCTGGGGCTCGTGGCACGGCCCCCACACCACGGACATCGAGCTGAAGGACATCCTGCCGGTCGTGCTGCAGGCGAACGTGGGGACGATCTCATTCGAGGCCGGCAACGTTCGCCACGAGCACGAGTTCGGCGCGTGGGCGGATGCCGCCGTGCCCGACGACCTGGTGCTGGCGCCCGGCGTCGTGAGCCACGCGACGAACGTCGTGGAGCACCCCGAGCTCGTCGCGCAGCGCATCCGCCGGTTCACCGACATCGTCGGCGCCGACCGGGTCATCGCCTCGACCGACTGCGGGCTGGGCGGTCGCCTCCACCCCGACATCGCCTGGGCGAAGCTCGAGACGCTCGGCGAGGGCGCCCGCCGCGCCTGAGCGGGCCGCCGACCGGGCATGACAGTCACTGCGATCGGGCAGAATCGATCCATGGCTCCCGTCCACGACCCCCACCTCCCCGCCGACCACGCGTGCCTCATCGTGCACGGCAGCGACAAGCCCGGCATCGTCGCGGCCGTCTCGGCGATGATCACCCGCATCGGGGGCAACATCGTGGCGTTCGACCAGTTCTCCGACGATCACCGCGGCGGGGCGTACTTCCAGCGCGTGGTGTTCCATCGGCCCGACTTCGCGCTGGAGCGCCCGACGATCGAGGCCGACATCGCGCGGACCCTCGCCGACTTCGAGCTGGAGTGGTCGCTGACCGATCAGTCGGTGCCCAAGCGGATGGCGATCCTGGCGAGCACACAGGACCACTGCCTGCTCGACCTGTTGTGGCGTCACCGCCGCGGCGACCTGCCTGTGACCATCCCGATGGTCATCTCCAACCACACGACCACGGCGGAGGACGTCCGCAGCTTCGGCGTGCCGTTCTTCCATGTACCGTCGGTCGCGGGCCCGGACAAGTCGGCGTCGGAGGCGGAGATCCTGAAGCTGCTCGTCGGGAACGTCGACTTCGTCGTGCTCGCGCGCTACATGCAGATCCTGTCGCCCGAGTTCCTGGAGCGCCTGGGCGTGCCGGTGATCAACATCCACCATTCGTTCCTCCCGGCCTTCATCGGCGCGGAGCCGTACAAGAAGGCCAAGCAGCGCGGCGTCAAGCTCATCGGCGCGACCTCGCACTACGTCACCGGCGACCTCGACGAGGGACCCATCATCGAGCAGGACACCGTGCGCGTCACCCACGCCGAATCGTCCGCGGAGCTCGCCCGCCGCGGCGCGGACGTCGAGCGTCAGGTGCTGTCCCGGGCCGTGCTGTGGCACGCGCAGGACCGCGTCATCCGCCACGGCAACCACACGATCGTCTTCTGACACGGGCGGCGTCGGCCCGGCGGGCGGTCGCGCGGCATCCGCCGTCAGCGCCGCGGCCGGTGACGTTCGCCGGACTTCTGGTGTCGCGCGGGCGCGGCCCGCGGTCGTCTGTCGCGGGC
>CANSLE010000045.1 GCA_947647645.1 uncultured Microbacterium sp. | reverse complement strand
AGCGAGATGTCGGGGTTGTGATGTGTGGAGAGCACGACCGTGTCGACGGTGCGGGGCACCGTGCCGTCGTAGCCGAGGGTGACCTGCGTCTTGCCATCGGGGCGGAGGAAGCCGAGCGCGCCGGAGCGGCGTGCATCGGTGAGCCGCTCCGCGAGGCGGTGCGCGGTCCAGATCGCCATCGGCATGAGCTGCGGGGTCTCGGTCGTCGCGTAGCCGAACATGATGCCCTGGTCGCCCGCACCGAGCGCATCGACGGGATCGACCGATCCGCCCTCGCGGTGCTCGATGGCGTTGTCGACGCCGGCGGCGATGTCGCCGGACTGCTCCCCGATCGACACCGTCACACCGCACGAGTCGCCGTCGAATCCGGTCTCGCTCGAGGTGTAGCCGATGCGGTTCACGACGCGGCGGACGGTCCCCGGGATGTCGACGTATCCGTCGGTGCGCACCTCTCCGGCGACGTGCACGAGACCGGTGGTCACGAGGGTCTCCACGGCGACGCGGCTGCCCGGGTCGACCGCCAGCAGCGCATCGAGGATCGAGTCGGAGATCTGGTCGCAGATCTTGTCCGGGTGGCCCTCGGTGACGGATTCGGACGTGAACAGACGCAGCGCGCTCATCGGTGCTCCAGACGACAACGGGTACTCGACAATCATGCCCGTGATCTCCGACACGACGACGTCGCACCGGGGATCACGGGCATGGGACGCCACACGGCGTCATGTGAGGTCAGTGGAGGATCACTCGGCCGCGCGCAGGCGCAGCTTGTCCTCGTGGATCTCGTGCAGGGCGATCGTGAGGGGCTTGTCCTCGACGCTCGAGTCGACGAGCGGACCGACGTTGTCGAAGAGGTTGCCCTCGTGCAGGTCGGAGTAGTAGTCGTTGATCTGGCGCGCACGCTTGGACGCGTAGATGACGAGCTGGTACTTCGAGTCGACCTTGTCGAGCAGTGCGTCGATGGGCGGGTCGATGATGCCCTTGTCACGTCCGGCCATGATGAACCTCCAGGATCGAATGGCGGTAAGAAAGCGTGCGGTGGGAAGCCCCCGCGGAAGTGCTCGCAGGCGCAGGATGCCGCGGCATCCGTTCATTCTATCAGCGCTGCGTCCCTCTCGGGACGGATGAAGCGGGGCGCGTCAGCGCGCGAGCGCGGCGATCTCGGCGGCGGCCCGGGCCACGTCGTCGTTGACGACGCGGTAGTCGAACTCGCCCTGGGCGGCGAGCTCCACCCTCGCGGTCTTGAGGCGACGCGACCGCTCCTCGGCGTCCTCGGTCCCCCTCCCGACCAGGCGGTTGACGAGCTCGTCCCAGCTGGGCGGGGTCAGGAACACCAGGGTCGCATCGGGCGCGGCGGCGCGCACCTGTCGCGCGCCCTGCAGATCGATCTCCAGCAGCACGGTGCGTCCCGCGGCCAGCGCCTCGTCGATCGGCGCGCGCGGCGTGCCGTAACGGAACGCGTTGTGCACCGTGGCGTGCTCCAGCAGCGCCCCGTCGGCGACGAGCTCGTCGAAGCCGGCGTCGTCGACGAAGAAATAGTGCTCGCCGTCCACCTCGCCCGGTCGCGGGGCGCGCGTCGTCGCCGAGACCGAGAGCAGGATCTCGGGGTGATGCTCTTTGATATGGGCGGCGACGGTGCCCTTGCCGACCGCGGTCGGCCCGGCGAGGACGATCAGCCGGCTCCGGCCGCTGCGGGGCTGCAGCGGCGGGAATCGCGTGTCGAGCCACTCCTTGAGGGCGACGCGCTGGCGCGTCCCGAGCCCGCCGAGGCGCTTGACCGGTGCGATCTCGAGGGCGGTGAGGATGCGGTCGCGCTTGCCCTCGCCGATCGCGGGGAGGGCGGTCAGGAACTCCGTGATGCGCATCGCTCCCGCGGGCGCGTCGGGCGCGTCCAAGGCGCGCTGGAGCAGCTCCTGCGGGGTGATGACGCGCATCGCGACATCGTGCTTCAGCGCGGCGCGTTCGCGGCGCGCGGCGACGGCGCGGCGGGATGCCGCGACCCGGTCGACCTCGGGAGGGGTGCGGGAGTCAGCCATGGGAATCTCCACGGTACATGTCCGCGCGCTCGGCGATGCGCGCGGAGAGACGGTCGGGCCCGGCGGACAGGATGCTGCGGCTCTCACTCGCGATGACGCCGTCGGCGAAGCCGCCGAAGACGCGTGCGAGGTCGGCGGGCTCGGCACCCTGGGCGCCGAAGCCGGGCGCGAGGATCGGCACGGTCCGGGCGAAGGGGCGCAGGCCCCGGTCGGCGAGGTCGACGGTCGCGCCCACGACCAGTCCGAGCGAGGACCAGTCCCCTCTGGACGTGTCCGCCGCGACCACCTCGTCGGCGACGGCCGCAGCGATGGTCGTGCCGGCGTCCACGCGCGCCGTCTGCAGCGCCGCGGCCTCGGGGTTGCTCGTCGCCGCGAGGACGAAGACCCCCTTGTCGTGCGCCAGCGCGTGGGCCAGGGTCGACGCCAGAGCGCCGACGCCGAGGTAGGGGCTGACCGTCAGGGCGTCCGCCTCCAGCGGTGCGCCCGGCGTGAGCCAGGCGGCGGCGTAGGCGTCCATCGTCGTGCCGATGTCGCCGCGCTTGGCATCGGCGATCACGAGCAGCCCGGCGGCGCGCGCGGCCGCCATGACCTCTTCGAGCGCCGCGAACCCCGCGGAGCCGAACCGCTCGAAGAACGACACCTGCGGTTTGACGATCCCCACGGTGGATGCCGCGGCATCCACCGTGCGCAGCCCGAACTCGCGAACGCCGCGGGCGTCGACACCGAGCCCCCACTCCCTCAGGAGCGCGTCGTGGGGATCGATGCCGACGCAGAGGCGTCCGCGGGTGGCGACGGCCCTGTGAAGTCGAGAGCCGAACGGCAGACGGGAGCCGAACGAGCTCACACCGCGGCCCGCTGCTCGGCGACCTCGAGAGCCTCGGCGCGGTCGACGGCGTACTCCTGCAGGCTTCGGACGGAGAAGCCCTCGCGCAGGACCGGGAGCGCGCTCACCGCCGCGCCGAGCACGGCCATCGTGGTGAACAGCGCCTTGTCGGCGGCGACCGCCGCCGCACGGATCTCGTAGCCGTCGGCGCGCGCGATGCCGCCCGAGGGCGTGTTCACGACGATGTCGATCTCGCCGGCGTTGATGAGGTCGACGACGTTGCGCTCCCCCGACTCCTGGGTGTCGGAGTACTTGGGCACCACGTCGACGCGGATGCCGTTGCGCGCGAGGATCTCCGCGGTGCCGGCGGTCGCGATGAGGTGGAAGCCGAGCTCCTGCAGGCGGTGGGCCGGCAGGATGACGGCGCGCTTGTCGTCGTCGGCCACCGACAGGAACACTGTGCCCGAGGTCGGCATGCCGCCGTAGGCCGCGGCCTGGCTCTTGGCGAACGCCGTCGGGAAGTCACGGTCGATGCCCATCACCTCGCCCGTCGAGCGCATCTCCGGGCCGAGCACGGAGTCGACGGTGTGGCCGTCGGCGGTGCGGAACCGCTTGAACGGCAGGACGGCCTCCTTGACGGCCACCGGGGCATCCAACGGCACCCGTGAGCCGTCCTCGACGGGGAGCATGCCCTCCACCTTGAGGTCGGCGATCGTGGAGCCGGCCATGATGCGCGACGCCGCCTTCGCGAGCGGGATGCCGAGCGCCTTCGAGACGAACGGGACGGTGCGCGACGCGCGCGGGTTCGCCTCGATCACGTAGAGCACCCCGGCCGAGACCGCGAACTGCACGTTGAGCAGTCCCCGCACCCCCACGCCCTCGGCGATCGCCTGGGTGGCGGCGCGGACACGGTCGATCTCGGTGCGCCCGAGCGAGACGGGCGGCAGCGTGCACGACGAGTCACCGGAGTGGATGCCGGCCTCCTCGAGGTGCTCCATCACACCGCCGAAGTAGAGCTCCTGGCCGTCGTAGAGCGCGTCGACGTCGAGCTCGATCGCGTCGTCGAGGAAGCGGTCGACCAGCAGCGGCTTGCCCTCTTCGATGATCACCTCACCGGCCGTGCGCACGAAGTAGTCGCGCAGGCTCTCGGTGTCGTAGACGATCTCCATGCCGCGGCCGCCGAGCACGAAGCTCGGACGCACGAGCACGGGGTAGCCGATCTCCTCGGCGATTGCGACGGCGCCGGCCTCGTCGACGGCCGTGTCGTGGCGGGGGGCCACGAGTCCGGCGCGATCGAGCAGCTGCGAGAACAGCTCGCGCTCCTCGGCGATGTCGATGGCGGCGGGAGAGGTGCCGAGGATGGTGTAACCGGCCTCCTCGATGCCCTTCGCGAGGCCCAGCGGGGTCTGGCCACCGAGCTGGCAGACCACGCCGAGGATCGTCCCCGACGCGCTCTCGGCGTGGAGGACTTCCAGCACGTCCTCGAGCGTCAGCGGCTCGAAGTACAGTCGGTCGCTCGTGTCGTAGTCGGTCGACACGGTCTCCGGGTTGCAGTTGACCATGATCGTCTCGTAGCCGGCGTCCGACAGGGCGAACGAGGCGTGCACGCACGAGTAGTCGAACTCGACGCCCTGGCCGATGCGGTTCGGGCCCGACCCGATGATGACGACCTTCGTCCGCTCGCTCGGGGTGACCTCGGTCTCGTGGTCGTAGCTCGAGTAGTGGTACGGCGTGAGCGCGGGGAACTCCCCTGCACACGTGTCGACGGTCTTGTAGACCGGGCGGATGTCGAGGCCGTGACGGACGCCGCGCACCTCGGCCTCGGTGAGACCCCGCAGCTGCGCGAGCTGTGCGTCGCTGAAACCGTGCTCCTTCGCCAGACGCAGCGTCGCGGCATCCAACTCGGGGGCGGCCTGCACGAACGCGGCGACCTCGTTGATGAGGGCCATCTGGTCCAGGAACCACGGGTCGATCTTGGTGGCCTCGAAGGCCTGCGCGACCGTCGCGCCCTTGCGCATCGCCTGCTGCAGCGTTACGATGCGGCCGTCGGTCGGCGTCTTCGCGATCTCGAGCAGCTCATCCATCGAGCGGGGCTCCTCGCCCCAGTGGAAGCTCGACCCGCGCTTCTCGAGCGAGCGCAGGGCCTTCTGCAGAGCCGTCGTGTAGTTGCGGCCGATGGCCATCGCCTCGCCCACCGACTTCATGGTGGTCGTGAGGGTGGCATCGGCGTTCGGGAACTTCTCGAAGTTGAAGCGCGGCACCTTGACCACGACGTAGTCGAGCGTGGGCTCGAAGCTCGCCGGCGTCGCTTGGGTGATGTCGTTCGGGACCTCGTCGAGGCGGTAGCCGATCGCGAGTTTCGCGGCGAGCTTGGCGATCGGGAAGCCCGTCGCCTTCGACGCGAGGGCCGACGAGCGCGAGACGCGCGGGTTCATCTCGATGACGATGATGCGCCCGGATGCCGGGTCGACCGCGAACTGGATGTTGCAGCCGCCGGTGTCCACGCCGACCGCGCGGATGATGTCGATGCCGATGTCGCGGAGCTTCTGGTACTCCCGGTCCGTCAGAGTCAGCGCGGGGGCCACCGTGATCGAGTCGCCGGTGTGCACGCCGACGGGGTCGACGTTCTCGATGGAGCAGACGACGACCGTGTTGTCGGCCGTGTCGCGCATGAGCTCGAGCTCGTACTCCTTCCACCCCAGGATGGACTCCTCGAGGAGCACCTCGGTCGTCGGGGAATCGCGCAGGCCGGCACCGCCGATGCGACGGAGGTCCTCTTCGTTGTAGGCGAAGCCCGAGCCGAGACCGCCCATCGTGAACGAGGGGCGCACCACGAGCGGGTAGCCGAGCTCGGCGGCGCCGGAGATCAGGTCGTCCATCGTGTGGCAGATGACGCTGCGGGCGACGTCGGCCCCGGCATCCAGCACGAGCTGCTTGAAGATCTGACGGTCCTCGCCTTTGCGGATCGCGTCGACCTTGGCGCCGATGAGCTCGACGTCGTACTTCTCGAGGATCCCCTGCTCGTGCAGCGCCATGGCGGCGTTGAGCGCGGTCTGGCCGCCGAGGGTCGGCAGGATCGCGTCGGGCTTCTCCTTGGCGATGATCGTCTCAATGACGGCGGGGGTGATCGGCTCGATGTACGTCGCGTCGGCGAAGTCGGGGTCGGTCATGATCGTCGCCGGGTTCGAGTTGACGAGGATGACGCGCACGCCTTCCTCGCGCAGCACGCGGCATGCCTGGGTTCCCGAGTAGTCGAATTCACAGGCCTGGCCGATGACGATCGGGCCGGAGCCGATGACGAGGACGCTCTTGATGTCGTCGCGCTTGGGCATCAGTTCTTGTTCTCCAGGGAGGTGCGTACCATGTCGGCGAAGCGGTCGAAGAGGTAGTTGGCGTCGTGTGGACCGGCGGCGGCCTCGGGGTGGTACTGCACGCTGAACGCGGGGATGTCGAGCGCGCGCAGGCCCTCGACGACGTTGTCGTTGAGGCCGATGTGGCTCACCTCGACGCGGCCGTACCCGTGGGGGCTGTCGATCACACCCTCCACAGGAGCGTCGACGGCGAACCCGTGGTTCTGCGCCGTGATCTCGACGCGACCGGTCTGCTTGTCGCGCACCGGCTGGTTGATGCCGCGGTGGCCGAACGGCAGCTTGTAGGTGCCGAAGCCGAGGGCGCGACCCAGCAGCTGGTTGCCGAAGCAGATGCCGAAGAACGGCGTGCGGTCATCGAGCACGGCGCGCAGCAGCGCGACGTGGTCGTCGGATGCCGCGGGGTCGCCGGGGCCGTTCGAGTAGAAGACGGCGACCGGCGCCAGCGCGCGCACCTCGTCGATCGTGGCCGACTGCGGAAGGACATGCACGTCGAACCCGCGGGCGGCGAGGTTGAGGATCGTCGAACGCTTGACTCCCAGGTCCAGCACGGCCAGGGGGCCGAGGCGCTCGACGCCCTCGGCGGCCGGGGTCACCTCGACCTCGCTCACGGAGACGGCCGCGGAGAGGTTCTGACCGGTCATCTGCGGCGCCTCCCGGACGATCCGCAGCTGCTCGTCGGGGTCGAGGCCGGCGGCCGCGCCCGAGAACACGCCTCCGCGCATCGAGCCGGACGAGCGCAGCACACGCGTGATGGCGCGGGTGTCGACGCCGGCGATGCCGACGATGCCGTCGCGCACGAGGGCGTCGTCGAGCGACTCGTCGGCACGCCAGTTCGAGACGATGCGCGAGGGGTCGCGCACGATGTAGCCGGCCACCCAGATGCGGCGGGACTCCGGGTCTTCGCCGTTCATGCCGGTGTTGCCGATGTGCGGAGCGGTCTGCAGAACGATCTGCCCCGCGTAGGAGGGATCGGTGAGCGTCTCCTGGTAGCCGGTCATGCCGGTGGAGAAGACGACCTCTCCGAGGGTCGTGCCCCGTGCGCCGTAGGCGCGGCCGGGGTGGCGGGAGCCGTCTTCGAGGACGAGGACGGCGGGGTCGAGCAAGAAGGTCATGCGGCGTTTCCCGTCGAAGTGCTGGAGGTCTGTTCTGCCGCGCCCGGGGTCGAGGGCGGCAGGATGGCGGTGATGGCAGCGGCGAGGCCCTGTGCCGACCCGTCCTGCGGGCGGAGGTAGCTGTCGACGGTCTGGGCGGAGCCGTCGGCGTGGTCCGATCTCCAGGCGATGCGGACGAGGCCACCCGATTCGACCACACGGTCGATGGCCGTGTTCGCCAGGTCGATGCCGTCGATGCGGTCGACAGCAAGGAACATCCGCGGCTGCCCGACCAGGTCGAGTGCGACCCCGCGATCGGTGACCGTCACGTCGACACGGGCGCGGAAGCCGAGCCCGCGGATCGCGAGGCGCTCCAGCGGCTCGTCGTGACGCGTCGTTGCGACGTAGAGGCCCGACGTCCGCAGCCGTTCGACGGCCTCCGCCGGGGCCTCGCCGAATGGCGCGGCGAGCCCGCCGTCCCGTCGGGATCGTCGTCGCCAGGCGATCACGCCGAGCGCCAGGAGGGCGACGGCGACGGCGACCATGACGAGCAGTGCTCCTTCGCGGGTCATGCCGGCACCTCCCCCATGGAGGCGACGAGGATGCCGTCGGCCACCGTCGGCGCACCGCGGAAGAACGTCCAGCGCACCTCGCCGGGCAGCTCCCGGCCCAGATACGGCGAGTTGACGCTGCGTCCGCGCAGGTCCTCGCGGACGAACGGGCGCGGAAGTGCGGGGTCGTAGAGGGTGAGGGATGCCGGGGCTCCCGCGACCAGGGGCGTGCCGGCGTGGTCGAGGCGGCCGATCCGGGCCGGAGCGGCCGACATCACGCGCGCCACATCGTCCCACGACAGCATCCCGGTCTCCACCATCGCCTGGTGCACGACGCGCAGTGCGGACTCCAGGCCCACCATGCCGTTCGCGGCCGCCTGCCACTCGCACGACTTGGCCTCCGCCGGGTGCGGCGCGTGGTCGGTGGCGACGATGTCGATCGTGCCGTCGGCGAGGCCCTCGCGCACGGCCTGCACGTCCTCGTCGCGGCGCAGCGGGGGGTTCACCTTGTAGCGGGCGTCGTAGCCGCGCACGAGTTCTTCGGTCAGCAGGAGATGATGCGGTGTGACCTCGGCGGTGACGTTCACACCCCGCTTCTTCGCCCAGCGGACGATGTCGACCGACCCCGCCGTCGAGAGATGGCACACGTGCAGGCGGGAGCCGACGTGCTCGGCCAGCAGCACGTCGCGCGCGATGATCGACTCCTCCGCCACGGCGGGCCAACCGGTGAGACCGAGCTCGGCCGAGACCGTGCCCTCGTTCATCTGCGCGCCCTCTGTCAGCCGCGGATCCTGCGCGTGCTGCGCGACGACGCCGTCGAACGCCTTCACATACTCGAGGGCGCGGCGCATGATGAGCGGGTCGAAGACGCAGAAGCCGTCGTCGCTGAAGACGCGCACGCGGGCGCGGGAGGATGCCATCGCGCCCAGCTCGGCGAGGCGCTCGCCGTTCTGCCCGACCGTGACGGCACCGATCGGCTGCACGTGCACGTAGCCGGCTGCTTCGCCCAGGGCGAGCTCCTGCTCGACGACGCCGGCGGTGTCGGCGACCGGGGAGGTGTTCGGCATTGCGAAGACGGTGGTGAAGCCGCCCGCCGCCGCGGCGCGGGAGCCCGTCAGCACCGTTTCGGAGGCCTCGTAGCCGGGTTCGCGGAGGTGCACGTGGAGATCGACCAGACCGGGCAGGGCGATGAGGCCATCGGCATCCACGATGTCGGCGCCGGCGCGGCTCAGGCCGCTGCCGACCTCGACGATGCGACCGTCCTCGAGAAGCAGGTCAGCGGCCTCGCCGCCGTTGAGGCGGGCGCGGCGGATGATCGTCGGGCGCACCGGGGTGTCTCGAAGCGTCACGGGGCGTGCTCCTCTGCGTTCGTGTCGCGCTCGCCGGGTCGTTCACCGGCGAGCACCAGGTACAGCACCGCCATCCGCACCGAGACACCGTTCGCGACCTGCTCCAGCACGGTCGAGCGCGGGGAATCGGCGGCGTCGGCGGAGATCTCCAGGCCCCGGTTCATCGGACCCGGGTGCAGGACAATGCTACCGTCCGGCAGAGCGGCTACGCGCGCCGCGTCGAGACCCCAGCGGCGCGAATACTCCCGTTCAGTGGGGAAATACGCCGCGTTCATGCGCTCCAGCTGGATGCGCAGCATCATGATGGCGTCGGGAGCGGCAGCGATCGCCTCGTCGAGGTCGTAGACGATCCGGGCCGGCCACGCCGAGACATCCTGCGGGATGAGAGTCGGCGGCGCGACGAGGGTCACCTCGGCACCGAGGGTGTGCAGGAGCCAGACGTTCGAGCGGGCGACGCGCGAATGCAGGATGTCCCCGACGATCGCCACGCGTACCCCGGACAGGTCGCGGCCGCGGCTGTCGTCGCCGAAGCGGCGCTTGCGGATCGTGAACGCGTCGAGCAGTGCCTGCGTGGGATGCTCGTGCGTGCCATCGCCCGCGTTGACGACGCCGGCGGTGATCCAGCCGCTCGTGGCGAGCGTCTGTGGCGCCCCAGACGCGCCGTGCCGGATGACCACGGCATCCGCCCCCATGGCCTGCAGCGTCTGGGCGGTGTCCTGCAGCGACTCCCCCTTGCTGACGCTGGAGCCCTTGGCGGAGAAGTTGATGACGTCGGCGGACAGGCGCTTGGCGGCCGCTTCGAAGGAGATCCGGGTGCGGGTCGAGTCTTCGAAGAACAGGTTGACGATCGTCTTGCCGCGGAGCGTCGGCAGCTTCTTGATCTCGCGGGACTGGGTGTCGCGCATGTCCTCGGCGACGTCGAGGATGCGCAGCGCGTCGTCACGCGAGAGCGTGCGGGTGTCGAGGAGGTGTCTCACGATGCGATCGTCACCTCTTCGATGCCGTCGACCTCGGCGAGGTGCACGTTGACGCGCTCGCTGCGGGCGCTCGGCAGGTTCTTGCCGACGAAGTCCGGCCGGATCGGCAGCTCGCGGTGTCCGCGGTCGACGAGGATCGCGAGGCGCACCGCAGCGGGGCGACCGATGTCTCCGATGGCGTCGAGGGCGGCGCGGATGCTGCGACCGGAGAAGAGCACGTCGTCGACGAGGACGACCGTCTTCCCGTCGATCCCGCCGGCCGGGATCTGCGTCGGGCGTGGCGTGCGGGTGGGGTTGCGGTGCAGGTCGTCGCGGTACATCGTGACGTCCAAGGCGCCGGTCGGCACCGACGTCCCGGCGATGTCGCCGAGCAGGCCGCTGACGCGCTCCGCGAGATGCACCCCCCGAGTGGGGATGCCGAGGAGGACGAGACCCTGCGCCCCCTTGTTGGACTCGAGGATCTCGTGGGAGATCCGAGTCAGTGCGCGGGCGATGTCGGCCGGGTGCATCACGGTACGCGTGTTACCGGTGCTCATCCGCCGCTCCCTTCTCCGCCTCACGGGACGGTGTTAAAGGTTGCTGTGTTCGCCTCCACCCTACCCGACCACCCGCGCCGTCGCGCGCGTCAGATCGTCGGCTCGGCCGGGGCGAGCAGGCGGCGGACGGCGCTGCGGGCGGCCGTGAGACCGAGCACCAGCAACGTCACCGACCAGAAGCCCCCGAGTGAGACGGCGTCGCCGAAGAGCATGTCCTCGAGCCACAGCACGATGAGCTTGCTTCCGGGCAGGATCAGGACCAGCATCAGCGCCGACGTCACTCGTCGCGCCGTCGTCGACGCCGTGCGCAACCGCGCCACGACGGTCTTCTTGACACGCAGGACCATCTCGAGGACAAGCTTGAGCATGATCGCCGTGGCCAGCGACATCGCGAAGCTCTCGGTGATGACACTCGGGACGAACTCGGCTGTCAGGTTGAGGATCACGAGGTAGACGAGGACGTCCACGAGGTGCAGCGGGTCGATCTTCATACCAAGGTCCTCCCTCGCGGACCCCTGTGGTCTGTTCACGCCTACTCTATGGGGGCCAGTTATCCCGCAGGAGAGGACTCTCATCGGCGTGCGGGATTTTCGTCTCTCAACCGGCGCTTTTTCGTCGTCTCCATGTCGGAGGCCCTCGGCAGAATGGGGGGTATGGACCTCCTCGCACAGCAACTCGACGACCTGCGTTCGCAGGCCGCGGACGTGCTGCGTGCGGCGGTGTCGACGCGTGTCTTCGAGCGGGCGAGCGAGAGCGAGCTCGCCCGGCAGATCGCCGCGATCGCCGAGATCGGCCGGTTCGTCGAGGCGCTCCTGATCGACGCGACCGGCGAGGCCGCACGCCGGTCGGAGAACCCCGTGCGTGACGAGCGGATGACCTCGCACCTCGGGTGCCGCGATGTCACCGAACTGCTGCAGACGCTCACCCGGCTCGAACCGCGGTCGGCGGCCCGGCTGCAGCGGGCGGCCACGGCAGTCCGCCGCGCCGTGTCGCCCACGACCGGTGAAGTGCTCGATGCGCCGTTCCCCTCGGTGCGGGCCGCGATGGTCGACGGGGTGGTCGGTACCGACGGCATCCTCGCGATCACCGGACCGCTCCAGCAGACCG
>CANSLE010000044.1 GCA_947647645.1 uncultured Microbacterium sp. | reverse complement strand
CGAGATGATCTGCTAGGCGGCGGCGAGCAGCAGATCGAGGTCGTCACCGATGTCGGCGTCGAGCACCTTCTTCTCGGCGACGGCCTGAACGTCGGCGCGGTAGTCGGGTCGCGCCTGGTTCTTGACGTGGGTGACGACCTTCTCGATCTCGCTTTCGGCGACCCACGCTCCCTGCACGCGGATGGCCTTCGAAGCGCCCATCGGCAGGAACAGACCGTCGCCCTGGCCGATGAGACGGTCGGCGCCGGGCTGGTCGAGGATGACGCGCGAGTCCGTGACGCTGGTCACCGCGAACGCGAGCCGCGACGGCACGTTGGCCTTGATCAGTCCCGTCACGACGTCGACCGACGGACGCTGCGTCGCGAGGACGAGGTGGATGCCGCTCGCGCGCGCGAGCTGGGTGATGCGCACGATCGAGTCCTCGACATCGCGCGGGGCCACCATCATGAGGTCGGCGAGCTCGTCGACGACCACCAGAAGATAGGGGTAGGGCTTCAGCACGCGCTCGCTGCCGACGGGGAGGTTGATCTCCCCCGCCACCACCGCGCGGTTGAAGTCGTCGATGTGACGGAAGCCGAACGACGCGAGGTCGTCGTAGCGCATGTCCATCTCCTTCACGACCCACTGCAGCGCCTCCGCGGCCTTCTTGGGGTTCGTGATGATGGGCGTGATGAGGTGCGGCACCCCGGCGTAGCTGGTGAGCTCGACACGCTTGGGGTCGATGAGGACCATCCGCACCTCGGAGGGCTTGGCGCGCATGAGCAGGCTGGTGATCATCGAGTTGACGAAGCTCGACTTTCCCGAGCCCGTCGAGCCGGCCACGAGCAGGTGGGGCATCTTCGCGAGGTTGGCGACGACGTACCCGCCGCCGACGTCCTTGCCGACGCCGATCGTCATGGGGTGGGTCTGACCCGTGGATGCCGGGGAGCGCAGCACGTCGCCGAGCGTGACGATCTCGCGGTCGGCGTTGGGGATCTCCACGCCGATCGCGCTCTTGCCGGGGATGGGCGCGAGGATGCGCACCTCGTTGGAGGCGACCGCGTAGGCGATGTTGTTCGTGAGCGCGGTGATGCGCTCGACCTTCACGCCGGGGCCGAGCGAGACCTCGTACTGCGTGACCGTCGGGCCGCGCGAGAACCCGGTGACGCGGGCGTCAACGCCGAACTGCTCGAACACGCCCCTGATCGCCGCGACGACGCGGTCGTTGGCCTCGGAGCGCGCCTTGGGAGGCGTCCCCTGCGCGAGCGCGGCCACCGACGGCAGCACGTACGGTGCCTGCGGCGGACGCCCGTCGTGGTCGTCGCCGAGGGCGGAGATGCCGGGGAGGATACCGTCGTCGAGGACGATCTCCCCGCTGTCCTCGCGGATGCCGGTGTCGGCACGGCGGGCGGCCTTCTTGGCGTTCGCGATCACGGAGGGATCGATGATCTCGGTCGGTGCATCCGGCAGCGGCGGCACGGGCGGCACCGCGATGGCCTGTTCGAACCCGCCGTCGCCCGCGGTGTCCAGCAGCGCCGTCAGGTCGTCCGAGCCGAGATGTCCGTCGACGTCCTCCTCGCGACCGGTCTTGTTGCGCCGCCACCAGGGCAGCTCCTTCTCCGCGGCATCCGCACCCGCGTCGAAGGCGACGGTCGGGGCGGTGCCGGCGGCGGATGCCGCGGCATCCGGGTCGGGGCGCTCCGCGCCGAACATCCATGCGTAGAGGTCGCCGAGGCGTCGTCCGATGCGGTTCGGCGGTGTCTTGGTGAGGATCAGGACGCTGAGCAGTGTCAGCGCGCCGAGCACGAGGTACGCGCCGACCGTGGTCAGGAGTGAGAGCGGCTCCCCGATGGTCCAGCCGAACAGCCCCCCCGCCGCGCTCAGCGCGGGCATGCCCTGGGACGGCTGTGGGCGCCCGCCCGCGACGTGGCAGAAGCCGGCGATCGAGAGGACGAAGAGGCCGAAGCCGATCCCGATGCGGCCGTTGTCGTGGATGGACGGCGGATGGCGGAAGAGCCAGCCGGCGAGCAGCAGCAACAGGACGGGCATGATGAAGGCGACCCGCCCGACGAACAGTCCTACGGTGTACGCGCTGATCTGCGTCGCGACGTCGTTGCCGATGAAGAACCACTCGTTCACGGCTCCGGCGGCGGCGAGCAGGACGAGGAGGAACGGGAAGCCGTCGCGGCGCTGCTCCTTCTCGAGCGTCTCGAGCCCGAACGCGCGGAACATGCCGCCGACGGCGTGCGCGACACCGAGCCAGGCGCGAACGCCGACGGGCTGGCGCTCGACCTCGTCGACGTACTTCTTGGGGGCGGGCGCGGGCGTGCGGGCACGCGACGAGGAGCCCTTCGCGGACGCGCGGGCGTTCGTGGGCGTACTCGTGGATCGTGCCATTACTCCACGGTAGGCCGCGGTGCCCCCGGATCCCCGGATTGACGCGGCCCAAGCCCGACCCGGCATCCCTTCCGGCCGGCCTGGCGCAGGCAATCAGCCCAAGAAAGGCAGGATGCCGCGGGATCGGCCTGTCCCCGGCGGAGCGCCTGCCCGGGGCCGGCGCCGGGCGCCGCGATGCACCCGCGTCAGCGCAGGCGCTTGACCATGGTGTCGCGGCCGTGCCCGGCCTGCGTCACGGCGAAGCCCTCGCTGCGGTAGAGCGACTGGGCGTGGTTGCCGCGCTCCACCGACAGGCTGATACGGCCGTAGCCCTGGCTGCGCGCGTGGTCGCAGAGCCGCTGCAGGAGCGCCCGACCCACCCCGTGCGCGCGCCAGATGGGGCGCACGCCGATGATGAGCTCGGGAACACCCGTGCCGACGTAGCCGAAGCCGGGGTCGGTGCGCGGCAGCATCCGATACCAGGCGGCCCCCACCGGGCTGTCCTGCGCGTCGACGGCGACGAAACCGGCGTCGCCGGGGCGCATCCATCCCGTGATGTAGCGGTGGTGGTCGGGATGCGTGAGCACCTCGTGACGGGGGCGTGCGCCGCCCTGACGCCAGTTGGCGGCCTCGACGACCATGTCGCCGAGGAACGCGCCGTCGGCCTGAACCGCGGGGCGCACACGGAAGCGGACGGGCATGGACCCGATGCTAGCGTTCCGGCGTCAGGCCTCGATGACGAGCGGCACGATCATCGGGCGCCGACGCAGGCGCTGGTTGACCCAGCGTCCGATCGTGCGCCGCACGACCTGGGAGAGCGCGTGCGTGTCGCGCACGCCCGACTGCGCGGCCTCGGTGAGGGCCGCCGCGATCTTCGGCTTGACGTCGTCGAACACGCGGTCGTCCTCCGCGAAGCCGCGAGCGTGGATCTCGGGGCCCGTGATGATGCGACCGGTGGTGGCGTCCACCACGACGATCACCGAGATGAACCCCTCCTCGCCGAGGATGCGGCGGTCCTTGAGGTCGGCGTCCGTGATCTCGCCGACGGTGGAGCCGTCGACGTAGACGAACCCGAGGTCCAGCTGACCGACGACACGGGCGACGCCGTCCTTGAGGTCGACGACCGTGCCGTTCTCGGCGATGATCGTGTTCTCCGCGGGGATGCCGGTGTCCTGCGCGAGCTTCGCGTTCGCGATGAGGTGACGATACTCGCCGTGCACCGGCATGACGTTGCGCGGCTGCAGGATGTTGTAGCAGTAGAGCAGTTCACCCGCGGCCGCGTGCCCCGACACGTGCACCTTGGCGTTGCCCTTGTGCACGACGTTCGCCCCGAGCTTGGTGAGGCCGTCGATCACGCGGTAGACGGCGTTCTCGTTGCCCGGGATGAGACTCGAGGCGAGGATCACGGTGTCCCCCGGGCCGGGCTCGATCGCGTGGTCGAGGTTCGCCATGCGGCTGAGCACGGCCATCGGCTCACCCTGCGAGCCGGTCGACATGTAGACGATCTTGTCGTCGGGCAGGTCCTGGGCCTTCTTGTAGTCGATGAGCACGCCGTCGGGCACGTGCAGGTACCCCAGCTCCTCGGCGATCGTCATGTTGCGCACCATCGAGCGACCGAGGAACGCGAGGCGACGGCCGTTGGCGGCCGCGGCGTCGATCACCTGCTGCACGCGGTGCACGTGGCTGGAGAAACTCGCGACGATCACCCGGCGGGGCGCCTTGGCGATCACCTGGTCGAGCACCGGGCCGATGTCGCGCTCGAGGGGGGTGAAACCCGGCACATCGGCGTTGGTGGAGTCGACGAGGAAGAGGTCCACGCCGTCCTCGCCGAGGCTCGCGAAGGCGCGCAGGTCGGTGAGACGACCGTCCAGCGGCAACTGGTCCATCTTGAAGTCGCCGGTGGCGAGCACGGTGCCGGCATCGGTGTGGATGGCGACGGCGAGAGCGTCGGGGATCGAGTGGTTGACGGCGACGAACTCGAGGTCGAACGGCCCGACCTGCTCCTCCTGGCCCTCCTGGACCGTCAGCGTGTACGCCTTGATGCGGTGCTCCTTGAGCTTCGCCTCCACGAGCGCGAGGGTCAGCTTCGAGCCGATGAGCGGGATGTCGCTCTTCAGGCGCAGCAGGTAGGGCACCGCGCCGATGTGGTCCTCGTGACCGTGCGTGAGCACGACGCCGACGACGTCGTCGAGGCGGTCCTTGATCGGCTCGAAGTCCGGGAGGATGAGGTCGACGCCGGGCTGGTGCTCCTCGGGGAACAGCACGCCGCAGTCCACGATGAGGAGCTTGCCCTCGTATTCGAAGACCGTCATATTGCGGCCGATCTCGCCGAGACCGCCGAGCGGGATGACGCGGAGGGTCTGAGGGGCGAGCGCGGGCGGCTCGGAGAACGTCGTGGGCATCGTCTGCCTTTCGCGGATGCCGCGGCATCCACCGGTGGAGCTGTCGCTCAGCGGGTGGTGCCGTGGACCTTGGGAAGCGCGCCGCCGGCGGCGGCGTTGCGGTCGGGTCGGAAGTTGGAGAAGTCCGCGCCGTCGACACCCTTCACGAGTGCGAGCTCGTCCTCGATGAGGGCGGCCTCCCACTCTTCGGGACCGACGAGGGGCAGGCGCACACGCGGGCTGGAGATGCGGCCCAGGCCGTGCAGGATGTACTTCGCGCTCACCGTGCCGGGGACGTGGGTCATGACGGCACGCACGAGCGGTTCGAGCTGCTGGTGGGCGGCCGTGGCGGTAGCCAGGTCGCCGCGGTTCACGGCATCCACGATGACGCGGTAGGGCGTCGCCGTGATGTTCGCCGTCACACCGATGAGACCCGCGGCGCCGATCGCCAGATGCGGGAGCACGTTGGCGTCGTCGCCGGAGAAGTACATCAGGTCGGTCTGGTTGAGCACTCGACTCACCTCGCTGAAGTCGCCCTTGGCGTCCTTCACGGCGAGGATGTTCGGATGGTTGGCCAGGCGGAGGATGGTCTCGTACTTGATTTCAACGCCGGTGCGCCCGGGGATGTCGTAGAGGATCACCGGGAGATCGGTGGCGTCGGCCACCAGGCGGAAGTGCGTGAGGATGCCCGCCTGCGTGGGCTTGTTGTAGTACGGCGTGACGATCATGATGCCGTCCGCGCCGGCCCTCTCGCTGGCCTTGTAGAGCTCGATGGCGTGCGCGGTCTCGTTCGAGCCGCCGCCGGTGATGATCTTCGCGCGGCCGGCGGAGACCGACTTGCCGACCTCGACGAGCTTCAGCTTCTCGGGGTCGGTGAGGGTGCTCGTCTCCCCCGTCGTGCCGGTGACGACGATGCCGTCGGCGCCGGCCGTGATGACGTCGTCGATGTGCTTCTCGACGGCGGGCCAGTCGACCTCGCCGTCGGCCGTCATCGGGGTGACGAGTGCGACGAGGACCTGTCCGAAGGGATTGCCCGAGTGCGTCATGACTCCAGGCTACCGGCTCGCGCGGTGCTCGTCGGAGCAAGCAGGCCGTCTCCGCCTCAACGCCCGGTGCGCGCGAGGCGCGCGGCGATCGGCCCGGGCAGCAGGCGCACCACCCCGACGAGGAGCTTGTAGCGCACCGACGGGATCGAGACGGCCCTGCCGCGGGCGGCGTCGCGCAGCCCTTCGCGCACCACGTCGGCGGCGTCGAGCCACAGGGGTGCCGGGATCCCCTCCCGCCCCGGGGTCAGCCCGAGCCGCTCGTGGAAGTTCGTGTGGGTGAACCCCGGCCGCTCCCCCGCTCGAGCATGGCTCGGAGGGCGGCGTGCGCCAGGTGCATCGTCGCGCGGACGTGCAGGTCGAGGTGCCGCTGCTCATCGGCGATGTCGTTCGCCGCGAAATCGAGGTCGAGACCGAAGCCGGCGTTGTTGACGAGGATGCCGATGGGCCGTTCGCGCTCCGCGATACGGCGGACGACCGACGCGAGGCCCTCGTCGTCGACGAGGTCGGCCGGCAGGACCTCCACCGCGATCCGGTGCTCGGCGCGCAGCCGCTCGCCCAGCTCGTCGAGTGCGGCACGGTCGCGCGCGACGAGGACCAGATCGGCGCCGCGCGCCGCGAGCTGACGGGCGAACTCTGCGCCGAGACCGGAGCTCGCGCCCGTGACCAACGCCGTTCTCCGCATGCCGCCAGGCTACTCGCCGCCCACCAGCGACGGACAGGATCAGGAACGCAGGAGGGTGAGAAACCGGTACGGCACGCCGGAGCGCGAGAGCGACCAGCCGTCGTCGGGCTCGACGCGTGCGACGCTCCACCCGTCGTGCGACGGCGCGAAGGTGTCACCGTCGACCTCGACGTCGAGCTCCGTGACCTCGAGCAGGTCCGCACGCGGGATCGCCTCTGCGAACAGCCCCGCTCCCCCCAGCACCCAGGCCGTCTCCTCCGCGGCGACGAGCTGCAGCGCGGCATCCAACGACCCGGCGCGCTCGGCGCCTTCCTCGACCCAGTCGTCGTTGCGGGTGACCACGATGTTGCGACGCCCCGGCAACGGCCGGAAGCGCGGCGGGAAGGACTCCCAGGTGCGGCGCCCCATGATGACCGGCGCTCCCATCGTGACGGCGCGGAAATGCGCAAGATCCTCCGGGACGTGCCACGGCATGCCGCCGTCCTTGCCGATGACGCCGCCGCGCGCCTCTGCCCAGATCAGACCCAGCCGTGTCATACGGCCACAGCCGCGCGGATCGCGGGGTGATGCCGGTAGTCCTCGATCACGATGTCCTCGTAGGTGTAGTCGAACACCGAGTCGGGCGTGCGGGCGAACGACAGCCGCGGGTACGGGTACGGATCGCGGGAGAGCTGCTCGCGCACCTGCTCCACGTGGTTGTCGTAGACGTGGCAGTCGCCACCTGTCCACACGAAGTCACCCGGTTCCAGACCCGTCTGCTGGGCGATCATCATCGTGAGGAGGGCGTACGAGGCGATGTTGAACGGCACGCCGAGGAACATGTCGGCGCTGCGCTGGTACAGCTGACACGACAGCTTGCCGTCGGCGACGTAGAACTGGAACAGCGCGTGGCACGGCGCCAGCGCCATCCGCGGGATGTCGGCCGGGTTCCAGGCCGACACGATGAGGCGGCGCGAGTCGGGGTTCGTGCGGATCTGCTCGACGACCTGGGCGATCTGGTCGATCTGGTCGCCGGAGGGCGTCGGCCACGAGCGCCACTGCACGCCGTACACGGGACCGAGCTCGCCGTCGGCATCCGCCCACTCATCCCAGATCGTCACGCCCTTGTCCTGCAGCCACGAGACGTTCGACTCGCCGCGCAGGAACCACAGCAGCTCGTAGACGATCGACGTGAGGTGCACGCGCTTGGTCGTGATGAGCGGGAAGCCCTGCGACAGGTCGAAGCGGATCTGGCGACCGAACACGCTCGTGGTGCCCGTGCCCGTGCGATCGTGCTTGTGCACGCCGTGCGCGAGCACGTCGCGCAGGAGGTCTTCGTAGGGGGTGGGGATGGATGCCGCGGTCACGCCAGCCAGACTACCGGCGCCCACGGACATCGGCGCTGTTACCCACGGCCCGTCATCTGGGCGCCGTGCGGGATCGGGCACCGCCGACAGGGCTATCCTGATGGACTGTGACCATCGTCGATGCCGTGCTCCTGCTCACCGCGCTGCTGATCGTCACGGTGGCGGTCGGACTCTTCCTCCGATGGAAGCAGAACCGCCCCCGCCACCAGAATCCCCTCGAGGTCGTCGAGCCGCAGCGGCTGGGGGCGACGGCATTGGGCGAACGCGCGACCCTGTTGCAGTTCAGCACCGAGATGTGCGCCCGCTGCCCCGGCGTGCATCGGGTGCTCGGATCCATCGCCGAGGCGCACGACGGCGTCCTCCACCTCGACGTCGATCTCACCCATCGACCCGACATCGCGAAGCACTTCCACGTGCTGCAGACGCCGACCACGCTCATCCTCGACCGCGACGGCGTCGTCCAGACGCGCTTCGGCGGCACCCCCAACCGCGGCGCCATCGAGTTGGAGCTCGTCCGCGTCGTGGGAGCACCCACCCCCGTCTGACTCGGCGCACGACGTGCGTCGCCCCGGTTCCGCACGGCCGCGCGCACGTCTAGGCTCGTGCCCGAAGCCGAACGGCCTCCCCGGCGAGAACATCCTCCCCGGCGGGACATCGAGGAGCAGACATGAGCGTCACGAGCGAAGCGTCCACCAGCTGGAAGGGATCCCTCACCGACGGGTCCGGCGAGATCGCGCTGGAGAGCTCGAACCAGGGCCCCTTCGCCGTGAACTGGACGGCGCGCAGCGAGGGCTCCAGTTCTGTCACCACACCGGAGGAGCTGCTGGCCGCGGCGCACTCGTCGTGCTTCAGCATGGCGCTCTCGCATGCGCTGGCCGGCAACGGCACTCCGCCGGAGAGCATCGAGACCACGGCATCCGTGACCTTCATCCCCGGCACGGGGATCACGGGGTCGCACCTCAACGTCAACGCCGTCGTGCCCGGGCTGTCCGCCGAGGACTTCGCGCGCATCGCCGGCGAGGCGAAGACGGGGTGCCCCGTCTCGGCGGCCCTCGCCGGCATCGAGATCACTCTCGAGGCCACGCTTGCCTGAGACCGCCGGTGAGGCCCCCGTGGTGGTCGCCGGGGCGTCCGGCCTCATCGGCCGCGCGCTCGTGGATGCGCTGCGCGCCGACGGCATCCCCGTGAAGAGGCTGGTGCGGCGTGAGAGCACCGGTGCCGACGAGATCTCCTGGGATCCGGGCGGCACGCCGCTCGCACCGGCGGTCCTGGAGGGCGCGCGCGCCGTCGTCGGCCTCAACGGGGCGACACTCGGACGCTTCCCCTGGACGTCGCACTACAAGCACGAGCTCGTCTGGTCGCGCATCGCCCCGACGCAGACGCTCGCGGCCGCCGTCCACGCCTTGGGCGAGAGCGCTCCACACTTCGTCTCGGCCTCCGCGGTCGGGTACTACCCGGCTGCCCCCGGCGTCGTACTGACCGAGTCGTCCCCGCGCGGCGACTCGTTCCTCGCGGACCTCTGCGGCGAGTGGGAGATGGCCGCGACGCACGGCGCCGGGGAGGCCGCGCGCGTCGCGTTGCTGCGGACGGCCCCCGTCGTCCACGCCGACGGCGTGCTCAAGCCCCTGTTGCTGCTGACGAGGCTCGGACTGTCGGGCCCGATCGGACGCGGCACGCAGGCCTGGCCGTGGATCTCGCTCGACGACGAGGTCCGCGCGATCCGTCACGTCATCGACACCGGTCTGACGGGTCCGGTGAACCTGACGGGCCCGACCCGCGCGACGGCGAACGATCTGGGCTTCGCCCTCGCCCGGCGGATGAACCGTCCGTATCTCCTTCGCGCCCCGGCGTGGGCTCTGAAGCTCGTCCTCGGGCGCGACGCGGCGGACGGCCTGCTGCTCAGCGACATGGACGTCGTCCCGGAAGTGCTGACCGCATCCGGCTTCACCTTCACGCATCCGTCCGTCGAGGATGCCGTGGCCGCCGCCGTTGCGGCCTGATCAGGCGGACGGGTTCTTCTCGAGCGCGATCGCGCGCCGGATCGCTTCGCGGGCACGGCGGCGGTCGCCGGCCCCGTCGTAGGCGAGCCCCAGGCGGAACCAGGCGCGCCAGTCGTGGGGGTGCCGCTCGACATCCGCCCGATATGCAGGGAACACCGCGTCCGCCTGTGACCGATCGGGCCGGCCACTGACCCGGACGTCGAGCTGCTCCGAGGGCAGGGCGCCCTCCGCCTCGAGGCGCGTCGCGAGACGCTCGGCGCCCCGCCCGAACATGAGCTCGCGCCAGAGCGCCCAGGCCGCGATGGCGGGCAGGACGACGAGTGCGACCCCCATGGCGATGCCGATCGGCTGACCCGACGTGAGCAGCAGCCAGGCCCGTTGGGCGACGAGCGCGATGTACAGCGCCAGCAGCACCGCCATGACGGCGACGCCGGCACGCGCCTTCATGCGCCGGTGACGCGGGCGACCTGACCGGTGACTGCGCCCTCGTCTGCCCCCTCGTCGTCCGACGACGCCGGCTCGCGACGCGGCCCCAGGCTCAGGTCGATGATGGCGTCGAGCCCCACCGTCACCCCGCGTGCATCGCGGGCCGCGGCGAGGGCGACGCGGATGCCGGGGGCGTAGGCGCGGGCGGGATCGACGGTGTCGTGGACGAGGGTCAGCGTCTCCCCCGGACCGGAGAGGATCGTCTCCTGCTTGGCGATGACGCCGGGACGGCGAAGCGAATGGATGGGCACGCTTGCGACCTGCTGGCCGCGCGCACGCTGGTCCACGTGGGGCGATGCGACGGGGCCGACGCCGGCGCGCGCATCCGCGATGAGTTCGGCGGTGCGCACGGCGGTGCCGCTCGGCGAGTCCACCTTCGTCTCGCGGTGCGTCTCGACGATCTCGATCGAGGGGAACAGGGGGGCGGCGGCGGCGGCCAGCGCCGTGGCGACCACCGACCCCAGGGAGAAGTTCGGGATGAAGACGGCGCCGGTGCCGGTCGCGGCCACGAGCGGGCGCACCAGCGCGATGCGCTCCGTCGACCAGCCGGAGGTGCCGACGAGGACGTTGAGACCGCGATCGACGGCGGCGCGCACGACGTCGATCGAGACGCCGGGCGTCGAGGCGTCGACGACCAGATCGGCACCGTCGATCTCCGCGAGGTCGCTCGATGAGCCCAGCACGGCGACCGTCTCGAAATCGTCCAGCTCGTCGATCACGCCGGCGATGATGGCACCGAGCTTGCCGGTGCCGCCCACGAGGGCCACTCTCGTCGTCATGCTCCCAGCCTAGGGCGTCGCACCGACACGGTTACGCTCGGGGGATGGTCCGACTCGAATCCCTCGCCGCCGACGACCCTCGCTCGCTCAGCCTGCTCGACGAGTACTTCCGGATGCGCGCCGACGCCTTCCCGTCGGGACAGGCCTACCGGCCGGTGTTCCCCGCGGCATCCGTGTTCACTCCCCCGGCCGGGGTCTTCCTCGTGGTCGTGGACGACGACGGGGACGTCGGCTGCGGCGGCATCCGGAGGGTCGACGACGGCCCCGCGGGCGGGCGGTACGAGGTGAAGCACCTGTATCTGCAGCCCCGCACGCGTGGTCGGGGCTGGGGACGCGTGCTCCTCGAGGACCTCGAGGAGCGTGCACGAGGGTTCGGCGCCGCAGAGCTGGTGCTCGACACGCACCACACGCTCGAAGCCGCCGGCGCGCTCTACGCCCGCTCCGGTTTCGTGGCGATCGAGCCCTACAACGACAACCCGAACGCCACCCGCTGGTACGGCAAGCTGCTCTGAGCCGGGATCGTCTCAGACCGGCGGGACTTCGGGAAGACCCGTCCTCAGCTCCATCGGCAGATGCGCCAGGTCGTTGTGACTCACGAGCGCCCACGGCCGACCCTTGCGCTGCGCCAGCACCGTGAGGCCGCAGTGCGCCTGGTTGATCGTCATCCAGCGCCAGTCCGGCGCATCGAGAACTTCGCGGACGAACCAGGCGATGACGGAGTTGTGCGTGATCAGCAGCTCGTGCGCCGCGGGCTTGCGCACGAGGAACTCCGCGACGGCGTCCCCCATCTGCGCGCGACCCGCATCGATCTCGGCCTCGGTGTAGGAGCCGAAGAACGGCTCGTAGATCGACGGCGTCTGAGGGAGCATCCCGGTGGGGATGCAGTCGAACAGGAGCGCCGACGGCTCGGGCGTCACCGCCGGCAGCCGCCCGGAGACGGCGCGCGCGGTCTCGGCGGCGCGCTCCAACGGCGAATGCCAGACGGCGTCCAGAGGCACGCCGGACAGACGGTCGGCCAGCAG
>CANSLE010000043.1 GCA_947647645.1 uncultured Microbacterium sp. | reverse complement strand
CGTCCGGCGCACCCGCGACCTCCGCGGCGACCGCCTCTCCCGGAGCGGCGGTGCTCGCCGAGCGCACGGGAATCGTCACCTGGGATGTGGGTACGCTCCCCGCCGTGGTCGACACGAAGGTCGCCGGCGGCGTCGTGAGAGGCTACCCCGCCCTCGTCGACGAGAAGGATGCCGTGGCGCTGCGCATCGAGTCGACCCCCGAACGCGCGGCTGTGCTCACCCACGCGGGCGTCCGGCGCCTGCTGCTGCTCGCGGTCGCCTCTCCCAGCGCCTACGTCCTCGATCACCTCACGGCCCCCGAGAAGCTGTCGCTCGCGGCCTCACCGTATCCGTCCGCGAAGGCGCTCATCGAGGATGCGCGCGTCGCCGTCGCCGACGCGGTCATGGCGCGCACCGCGCCCGCGGGCGTGCGGGCCCCGGAACAGTTCGCCGCGGTGCGCGACGCGCTCTCCTCCGCCGTGGTCGACGAGCTGTTCCAGACCGTGTCGCTGACCGCCCGCATCCTGACGCTGCAGCGCGACGTCGACCGTGCCGTCAAGAACCAGAACTCGATGACGCTGCTCGCCGCCCTCGGTGACGTGAAAGCGCAGCTGGCCGGGCTCATCTATCCCGGGTTCGTCTCGCGCACCGGCCTCGACCGGCTGCGACACCTCCCCCGCTACCTGCAGGGCGCGCTCGATCGCGTGCGCACCCTCTCCGACAACCCCGGCCGCGACCGTCAGCGGATGACGGAGTTCGAACGCGCCGCCGCCCTCTACACCGAGGCGGGGGGAGCGCTGCCGCTGCCGGCCGATGCCGCCGCGCCGCTCGCGCACACCCGCTGGCTGTTGGAGGAGTACCGGGTGAGCCTCTTCGCCCAGACGCTCGGCACGTCCGAGCCGGTCTCCCTCCCCCGTATCTCGAAGGCCCTCGGCGCCTGACCCGTCCACCCCCGGCCGTCCGGCACGCGGAATACGCGGCGGGCGTCGCCGTTGCATCCGGCATGAGCACCGCGATCGTGTACACCGAGTTCGGAGGACCCGAGGTCCTCACCGTCGCCGACGTCGTCGTCCCGGCCCCCGGGGACCATGAGCTGGCCGTCCGCGTCGAGGCCGCCGGCGTCAACCCGATCGACCACAAGCTTCGCGCGGGGCTGCGCGCCTCCGACCCGATCACCGAGCCCCGCCGCGTCGGAGCCGACGCGGCGGGAATCGTCACCGCCGTCGGTAACGGTGTCGAGGGGTTCCGGGTGGGTCAGCCCGTCGTCGTCTTCGGCGTCGCGGGCGCCTACGCGACGGAGATCGTCGTCGCCGCTACGAACGTGGTCCCGCGGCCGCCGCAGGTCTCGGCGGCCGAGGGGGCGTCCCTCGGCATCCCCGTCGGCACCGCCTACCAGGCGCTCCGCTCCCTCGCGGTCGGCGCGGATGACACCGTGCTCATCCACGGTGGTTCCGGTGCGGTGGGACAGGCCGCGATCCAGCACGCGGTGCTCGCGGGCGCCACGGTGCTCGCGACGACCAGCGATCGGCGCGCCGACCGCGTGCGCTCACTCGGTGCGACCGCGCTGCCCTACGGACCCGAGGTCGTCGAGCGCGTCGGCGCGCTCGCCCCCCAGGGGGTGACCGTGGTGATCGACCTCGCCGGCACGGATGAGGCCCTCGCGCAGTCGCTCGCCCTCGCCCCGGACCGTTCGCGCATCGCGACGCTGGTACGGGGAAAGGATGCCGCGGGTCTCGGCATCCGCGCGTTCAGCGGCGGGAGCCCGGTGCCCCTGACCGCCCGGGAGCAGGCGTGGCGGGCCGAGGCCATCCCGGTGACGGTCGCCCTGCTGGCCGCCGGACGTTTCAGCGTCGAGATCGGCCCGCAGCTGCCCCTCGCGGAGGCCGCCGAGGCCCACCGCCTCGTCGGAGCTGGCACCGACGGCAAGATCGTTCTCGTCCCCTGACGGCTCAGCTGGCCTCGACGAGCGCGCGATAGAAACGGATGCCGCTCAGCCACGACGCGACGCGGATGCGCTCGTTGTGCGAGTGGAGGGCGTCGCGCTCGGCGCGCGTCAGGTGGAACGGCGTGAACCGGTAGACGTGCGGGCTGATCGCGGTGAACCAGCGGCTGTCGCTCGCGCCGAGCTGGATGTAGGGGGTCGTCACGACGTCCTCGCCGAGGGTGTCGCGGACGGCGGTGGCGATCCGCCGCCACGGCTCACCGCGCCAGGGCGACACCGGAGACGGATCGGACCCGTGCCGGAGCTCGATCTCCACCTCGGGATCCGCGACGATCCGCCGGATCCGCGCGGTCGCCGCGGCGACGGTGTCACCGGTGAGCAGACGCACGTTCACGGCGGCCCGCGCTGTCGTGGCGAGCACGTTCTCCCCCGGGGCGCCCGACAGCTCGGTGGCGACCGCCGTGGTGCGCACCATCGCGTTCAGCTCCGGTCCGAGACGGGGGAACACCCGCGCGGCGACCGGGCCCAGCAGCCCGAGATTGCCGAAGACGGTGCGCAGCGGCTGCGTGGCGTGGGGCGCCAGGGTCGCGAACAGAGCGCGCACGGGCGGCACGATACGCGCCGGGAACGGATGCCGTCGGATGCGGTCGATCGCGCGTGCGAGCCGCGCCGTCGCCGGGAACGCGGGCGGCGTCGACGCATGACCGCCACCCTCGCGGGCCGTCAGCCATAGCGTCATCACACCGCGCTCGGCGACGCCGACCATCGCCGTCGGCACCGCGATACCGGGCACGACGCCTTCGACGACCGCGCCGCCCTCGTCGAGGACGAGGCCGGGCCGCACGCCGCGGTCCTGCAACAGCGCGACGATGGCGCGCGCCCCGCCGCCGGCGGTCTCCTCGTTGTGCCCGAAGGCGAGGTACACGTCGTGCTCGGGAACGAAGGCGTCGACGACCAGCTCCTCGACCGCCTCGAGGATCGCGACGAGCGACCCCTTGTCGTCGATGGCACCGCGCGCGTGGATCGCGGCATCCGTCCCCTCGCCGACGATCTCGGCCCCGAACGGCGGCCGGTCCCACTCCGGTGCCACGACCGGGACGACATCGAGGTGCGCCATCAGCACGAGCGGATCCGCCGCGCCGCCCTTTCCGCGCCACCGATAGAGCAGCGAATGCCCGTCGACGACCTCGTGCTCGAGCGCGTCGTGCAATCGCGGGTACAGCCGCGGGAGCGCCTCGACGAAGCGGTCGAAGGGCGCCCAGTCGATGAGGCTCTCGTCGCTCTGGGAGACGGTGGGGATCTGAAGCAACTCACGGAATCGGGCCACCGCGGCGGCGTTGTCGGCACTCACGGCTCGAGCCTACGCGCCCGCAGATAGGCTCGACACATGACCGACATCGCTTCCGGCACCACCGGCCGGCCCACCCCCGTCCGCTGGGGGATTCTGGCCACGGGCGGTATCGCCCACGCGTTCACGAGGGACCTGCAGACCGCGGGGCTCGCCGTCACCGCCGTCGGTTCGCGTCGACCGGAATCGGCGGCGTCGTTCGCGGCCGAGTACGGGATCCCGCGGGCCCACGGGTCCTACGAGGAGCTCGTCGCCGATCCCGACGTCGACATCGTCTACGTGGCATCGCCCCACAGCCACCACCGCGATCACGCGATCCTCGCTCTCGAAGCCGGCAAGCACGTCCTCATCGAGAAGGCGGTCACGCTCGACGCCGACGAGGCCGTCGCCATCCGCGATATCGCGGCGGGCCGGGGCCTGCTCGCGATGGAAGCCATGTGGACCCGCTACCTGCCGCACATGGTGCGCATCCGCGAGCTGATCGCCGACGGCACGCTCGGCGAGGTGCGCGCCGTGATCGCCGATCACACACAGGCCCTGCCCACAGACCCGGCGCACAGGCTGAACGCGCTCGAGCTCGGCGGCGGCGCCCTGCTCGACCTCGGCATCTACCCCGTGTCGTTCGCGTGGGACGTGCTGGGGGCGATGACCGAGGTGCGCGCCGTCGGCCGGCTGGGCGAGACCGGTGCCGACACGGAGGTCGCCATCGCCGCCGTCCACGCCGGCGGCGCCGTCTCGTCGATCGCGACGAGCTCGCGCGCAGCCGGTCCGAACACCGCGCACGTCATCGGCACCGCCGCCCGTATCGACATCGACCGCGTCTGGTACGAGCCGACGTCGTTCCGCGTCACGGCGACCGACGGCACCGTCATCGAGGAGTACCGCTCGCAGGTCGACGGGCGCGGCATGCAGTTCCAGGCGCGGTACGCCGAGGAGCTCCTCCGGGCCGGTCGCACCGACAGCGACCTCCTCCCCTTCGCCGAGTCGATCGCCATCATGTCCGCCCTCGACGGCGTGCGCGGTCAGCTCGGCGTGACCTACCCGAAGGGGCGCTGACATGGCCGAGCTGCAAGGAAACCGGGTCGCGGTCTACCTGGACTTCGACAACATCGTGATGAGCTGGTACGACCGCGTCCACGGGCGCAACTCCTACGCGGGCGACCGGCAGAAGATCATCGCCGACCCCGACGCCCCCGAAATCGCACAGCGTCTGAAGGAGGCGACGATCGACGTCGGCGCGATCATCGACTACGCGGCATCCTTCGGCACCCTCGTGCTCACGCGGGCCTACGCCGACTGGTCGTCGCCGGTGAACGCGCTGTACCGCTCTCAGCTGGTGGCGCGCGCCGTGGACCTCGTGCAGCTCTTCCCCGCCGCCGCGTATGCGAAGAACGGCGCCGACATCCGCCTCGCCGTCGACACGGTCGAGGACATGTTCCGCCTCCCCGATCTCACCCACGTCGTGATCGTGGCCGGCGACAGCGACTACGTGCCGCTCGCCCAGCGCTGCAAGCGGCTCGGCCGGGTGGTCGTGGGCGTCGGCGTCGCCGGCTCAACCGCGAAGTCGCTCGCCGCCGCGTGCGACCAGTTCGACGCGTACGACTCTCTGCCGGGCGTCGTGCCTCCGGCATCCGCGACCTCCACCCCGAAGAAGGCGGATGCCGCGGCCACGACCTCCTCGCGGCGGCGCAAGAAGGCCGAGGACCCCACCGGCGAGCTCCTCGGACGCGCGCTGCGCCTCGAGCAGGAGCGCACCGACGAGGAGTGGGTGCATCTGTCGGCGGTGAAGAACCTGCTCAAGCGCATGGACCCGTCCTTCAGCGAGAAGGCGCTCGGTCACCGCTCATTCTCCGACTTCGTGAAGGCGCACCCCGGGGTCGCCGACATCGACGAGACGACCAACATCGTGCGCGTGCGTCCGCACGCGAGCGAGGCGGCGGACGGAAGCTGAGGCTCCGCCCGCCGCACGCGGTCAGCGCCCGACGGGGATCACCCCGACCAGCACGCCCACCGCGAGCATCGCGAGCGAGACGAGGGCCGCGCGCCACAGCACCTTCCTGTGGTGGTCACCGAGGTTGACGTTGGCGAGCGAGACGAGCAGCAGGATGGCCGGGACGAGCGGGCTCTGCAGGTGCACCGGCTGGCCGGTGATCGAGGCGCGCGCCATCTCGACCGGCGCGATCCCGAAATGCGACGCGCTCTCGGCGAGCACCGGGAGTATTCCGAAGTAGAAGGCGTCGTTCGACATGAAGAACGTGAACGGGATCGACAGCACGCCCGTGATCACGGCGAGGAACGGCCCCATCTCGGTGGGGATGACGGACGTGATCCACGATGCCATGGCGGTGACCATGCCCGTGCCGTTCAGCACCCCCACGAGCACGCCCGCGGCCAGCACCATCGATACGACACCCACGATCGACGGCGCGTGGGCGACGATCTCGTCGGCCTGGTTCTTCAGCTTCGGGAAGTTCACGATCAGCGCGATGGCCGCGCCCACCATGAACACGTAGGCCAGCGGGAACAGGTCCATGATGAGCAGCGCCATGACGGCGACCGTGAGCACGAGGTTCACCCAGATGAGCTTCGGGCGCAGCGTGGGCCGGTTCGGGTCGAGCATCGTGTCGGCCATGGCCGTGTCCGCGGCATCCACCAGCGCGGTCGCCGCGACGGCCTCGCGGGCCCCGCGCACGGTGACGATGTTGCCGGTGCGCAGCGTCGCCGCGGCACCCGGCTTGGACTCCGCCCCGCGGAACAGGCGGGGCGCACCGAGGAGGCCGTCGCCGCGGGTCGCCTCGATCCGCGTGGTATCGACCGCCCCCGCGAGGCGGCGCCGTTCGCCGAGGCCGAGGAACCAGGCGAAGGTGAGCGAGAGCACCAGGCCCGTCGCGAGGGAGGGCAGCATGGGCACGAAGATGTCCGTCGGCTCGAGCGACAGGGCGGATGCCGCGCGCACCGTCGGTCCACCCCACGGGACGATGTTGAGGGTGCCGTTCATGAGACCCGCGACGCAGGTGAGGACCACCGGGCTCATCCCGAGCCGCAGGTAGATCGGCAGCATCGCGGAGGTGGTGATGATGAAGGTGGTCGAGCCGTCGCCGTCGAGGGACACCGCGCCGGCCAGCAGCGCCGTCCCGAGCACGACCTTCGCCGGATCGTCGCCGAGCAGGCGCGTGATGAGGCGGATGAGCGGGTCGAACAGGCCGACGTCGATCATGATGCCGAAGTACATGATCGCGAACATGAGCAGCGCCGCCGTGGGCGCCATGGACTTCACCGCATCGATCACCATGTCGCCGAGCCCGAAGCCGGCTCCCGCGAAGAGACCGAAGATCGTCGGCACGACGATGAGCGCCACCATCGGGGTCAGGCGGCGGGTCATGATGAGCGCCATGAACGTGAGCACCATGGTGAACCCGAGCACGACGAGCACGCCGTCGGAGGGTGTGAACGCCCGGTCGTAGCCCTCGGCGGCGGCGGCCGCGAGCAGACCGATGGGAACAGCGGGCATCTCGACTCCTTCGTCTGCGGCCAACGCACCTCGTCGACCGGATGCCGCGAATCTATGGACCCCGCGGTCGGCGCGCGCGCTATCTCTCATTGCCGCGACTTCTGCGCGAAGCGCGAGTTCAGCGCATTATGCTCACGGGATGAGGTTCGCGACGCGGGTGGTGCTGCTCCAGCTCGCGACCGTCGCCGCCGTGGTGGCGGTCTGCGTCGTCGTGTTCGTGCTCCTCGGCATCCAGCAGCTGCGCGCCGAGGCGGAGACCTCCGCGCTCAACATCGCCCGGACGATCGCCGTCGATCCGCAGGTGCGGGCCGACGTCGCCGGGATCAGCGCCGGCGCGGGCACGCCGAGCGGCGCGCAGCTGCGAGACGGCGACCTCCAGCTCCTGTCCACAGCCGTGACAGCGCGCACCGGCACGCTGTTCGTCGTCATCACCGATGACCACGGCATCCGCCTGGCGCACCCGGACCCCTCCCTTCTCGGCCAGCCGGTCAGCACCGACTTCCGCGAGGCGCTGGCCGGGAACGAGGTCGTCACGTGGCAGCAGGGCACGCTCGGGGTCTCCGCACGCGCGAAAGTCCCGGTGCTGTCGCCGGACGGCGACGCCCCGGTGGGCGAGGTGAGCGTCGGGTTCGAACCCGCGAGCGTCTTCGACGACCTGCCCGCACTGCTGGGCGGCATCGCCGCCGCGGCCGGCGCCGGTCTGCTGCTGGCCGCGCTGGCCGGGCTTGTGCTGCGACGGCGGTGGGAGCGACTCACGCTCGGCCTGCAGCCCGAGGAGCTCGTCGCCCTCGTGCAGAACCAGGCTGCGGTGATCGACGGCGTCGGCGACGGGGTCGTCGGGCTGGACGGCGCGGGCGTCGTGCGCCTGTGCAACGAGACGGCCCGCCGCCTGCTCGGCCTCGACGCCCCCGAGGGGCGCGCCCTCGAGGAGCTCGGGGTGGCGCCTGCGATCCTCGTCGCGGTGCGCGAGGGCACCGCGGGCGACGGGATCGTGGTGGGCGATCGGGTGCTCTACGTCGACGCCCAGTCGGTCCGCCGGGAGGGACGCGACCTCGGAACCGTGATCGTCGTCCGCGACCGCACCGACGTGGTCGCTCTCAGCGAGCGCCTCGACACGGTCCGCGCGATGACGGGCGCGCTGCGCGTGCAACGGCACGAGTTCGCCAACCGCCTCCACGTCGCGGCCGGGCTCATCGATGCGGGGCGCGGGGCGGAAGCCCGCGAGTTCCTCGGAGAGCAGCTGCAGCGCGGTCCCGTCGACTACCCCGTCGAGAACCTCGACCTCGTCGCCGACGCGCTGCTGCACGCGCTCATCGGCGCCCATGCGCTGGAGGCCGGCGAGCGCGGCGTGCGGGTGTCGATCGACCCTGATTCACTGCTGCTGTCGCCGCTGCGCGAGGTGGAGGATGTCGCCGCCGTTCTCGGCAACCTCGTGGACAACGCGGTCCGCGCCGCCGTCGCCGGCGACGAGCCGCGCCACGTGCGCATCGGGTGTTTCGGCGATGGCACCGACCTCGTGCTGACGGTCTCGGACTCCGGAGGCGGGGTCGCCCCCGGGACAGAGCTGTTCACGCGCGGCGCGAGCACGCCGACGGACGACGACCGTGTGCACGGCCTGGGCCTCGGACTGCCGCTGTCGCGCGAGCTCGCGCGGCGACGCGGCGGCGACGTCTGGCTCATCGACGCGGGCGGGACGGATGCCGCCGGTGAGACCGCCGGGGCCGTGTTCGGGGCGCGACTGGTGGATGTGCTCGAGACGCCGCCCCCGGGAGAGGATGAGATCCCATGACCGCACCTCTGCGCGTCCTCGTCGTCGACGACGACTTCCGAGTCGCCGGCCTGCATCGAGACATCGTCGCCGCACGTCCCGGCTATCGGGCGCTCGAGACCGTGCGCACCCTCGCCGAGGCCGCCGAAGCCGTGCGCACCGACAGACCCGACCTCATGCTCGTCGACGCGTATCTCCCCGACGGCGACGGCATCGCGTTCGTGCGCGACTCGGGCGTCGACGCCCTCGTACTCTCGGCCGCGACCGACGCGACGACGGTGCGACGGGCCCTGCGCTCCGGGGCACTCGGGTACCTGGTGAAGCCGTTCGAGCGACGCGCCCTGACCGACCTGCTCGACCGCTACGCGCGCTTTCGCAACCTCCTCGACGAACGTCGCACGGTCTCTCAGGAGGAGATCGACCGCGCCCTCGCGCTCCTCCGATCTGGCGGCGACGCCCCGTCGGTGTCCCGGTCGGCGACGGAGCAGGTCATTCTCGAAGCTCTGGCGGATGCCGAGGCCTCCGCGGCGGAGATCGCCGACCGCGCCGGGGTCTCGCGCGCGACCGCCCAGCGGCATCTGTCGGCGCTGGCAGGACGCGGCGTCGTCGACGTGCGCCTGCGCTACGGCACCACCGGTCGCCCCGAGCACCGCTACGCCCGCGCGCGTGCGTGAGCGCACAGGAGCTGTGCACCACTGAATCTTGTACCTGAATCGCTCTTCAGGTAGCGTCCACGTCGCGGCATCCCCCGCCGCACCGCGCTCTACAAGGAGGTAACAGCGCATGGCTTCAGCCACCGCATCGCACGGCGCACCACCGCAGTCGGGACTCCGCCGCGTCGTCAGCGCCTCGATGGCGGGCACGATCGTCGAGTGGTACGAGTTCTTCCTCTACGCCACCGCCGCGACCCTCGTGTTCAACCTGATCATGTTCCCTCCGTCCGACGATCCCTACGCCGGCATCATCGCGGCCTTCGTCACCTACGCGGTCGGCTTCGTGGCCCGCCCTCTCGGCGGCATCGTCTTCGGCCATTTCGGCGACAAGTACGGCCGCAAGAAGCTGCTGCAGCTCGCGATCATCCTCGTCGGCGTCGCCACCTTCCTGATGGGCTGCCTGCCCACGTTCCAGCAGGTGGGCTACTGGGCGCCGGCGCTGCTCGTGCTGCTGCGCTTCGCCCAGGGCTTCGCCGTCGGCGGCGAGTGGGGCGGCGGCGTGCTCCTCGTGGCCGAGCACTCCCCGGACAAGACACGCGGGTTCTGGGCGTCGTTCCCCCAAGCGGCGGTGCCCATCGGCAACCTCGTCGCCACGATCGTCCTGCTCGTGCTCAGCCGCACGCTCTCCCCCGAGGCCTTCCTGGCGTGGGGCTGGCGCGTCGGCTTCTGGCTCTCGGTGGTGATCGTCGCCATCGGCTACTACATCCGCACCAAGATCACCGACGCACCCATCTTCCTCGAGGTGCAGAAGGAGGTCGAGGAGCAGGAGCACGTGCGCTACGGCGTCTTCGAGGTCGTGCGGCGCTATCCGCGCGGCGTGCTGACGGCGATGGGTCTGCGTTTCGCCGAGAACATCATGTACTACCTGGTCGTGACGTTCTCCATCACCTATCTGAAGATCGCGCTCGAGGTGAACACGGCCGAGATCCTCGGGATGCTGGTGGTCGCCCACATCGTGCACATGATCGTGATCCCGCTCGTGGGCGGTCTCGCCGATCGCGTCGGCCGCAAGCCGGTCTACGCGATCGGGACCGTGGGCGCCGCGGCATGGGGATTCATCGCCTTCCCGATGTTCGACACGAAGGAACCCGTGATCATCATCCTGGCGATCTGCCTGGGCCTGGTCATCCACTCGTTCATGTACGCCCCGCAGCCGGCGATCATGTCGGAGATGTTCCCGACGCGGATGCGCTACTCGGGCGTCTCGCTGGGCTACCAGGTCACCTCGATCGTCGCGGGCTCCCTCGCGCCCATCATCGCCACCGCGTTGCTCTCGGGCTCGGGCAGCTACATCCCGGTCGCGATCTACCTCGCCGTCGCCGCGGCCATCACGCTCGTCGCCGTCGTGTCGATGCGCGAGACGAAGGGCAGCTCCCTGCACGAGCTCGACCGCGTCGACCGCGAGCGTCTGGTGGCCGAGACCGGGAGCGTGCACGTCCCGACCGCGCGCTGAGCCGGCGTCCCCCTCTCCGCCTGTCCCGGAGGCGGCGGCGGGTGCGCGGATAGGCTGGGGGGATGAGCGACGGTGCACCACAGGCGATTCGGCGCCTTCCCGATGGAACCGTCAAGCAGATCGGCCCACTGACCGGCACGCGGGTGTGGACGGTCCCCGGCCGCGCGAACCGACCGCTCGGTCTCGTGCGCGAGGACGTGCGACGACTCAGCCCCGGCGAGGAGCGGCGCCTATGCGCGTTCTGCGTCGACCGCTACCTGGAGACGACCCCGGAGAAGGCGCGGCTCGTCGGCCCGCGCTTCGAGGAGGTGCGCCGCGTGCCGGCACACGCCCTGAACGACACCGTCGCCGAGTTCCGCCGCTTCGGCAACCTCTTCGAGATCGTGTCGGCGGAGTACTGGCGCGAGAACCACGGCTTCCGCCAGCCGACCCCGATCGTGCAGTGGGCCGAGGAGTACCTGTCCGATCCGGTGGGGCGCGTGCACCTCGAGAAGCTCGCGGAGATCCGTGCCACGGCCGCGGGCACCGAGACGAGCCTGGAGGAAGCGGCCCTTGACCTGCTCGGTGGCTCGCACGACGTCGTCGTCGCCCGTCGGCACGTCGTCGATGGGGCGACGACCGACGTCGAGCTCGCCTCGTCGGGCACCCTGACGCCCGACGAGCACGCCGCCTACGTCGCCTTCACGGTGCAGGCGCTCACCGAGATCCAGGCCGCACAGCCGCATGCCGTCTACGTGAGCGTCTTCCAGAACTGGCTGCGGCCCGCTGGTGCCTCGTTCGAGCATCTGCACAAACAGCTCGTCGCGATCGACGACCACGGCCCACAGGTCGACCATGAGCTGCGTCTGCTCTCCCACGACCGCGACCTCTACCAGCACGAGATCGCCGACCTCGCCGTGTCAGAACGCCTCGTCGTCGCGGCGACCGACGGCGCCGTCGCGTTCGCCGGCGTCGGCCACCGCTATCCGGCGTTCGAGGTCTTCTCCACGTCGAGCGCGAACCTGCCACAGGATCACACGGATGCCGGCATCCGCGCCGTGTCCGACCTGCTGCACGCACTGCACGCCGCCACCGGGGTGCACGTGCCCACCAACGAGGAGTGGCACTACCGCCCTCCGGGTGCGCCGTGGCCGATGCCGTGGCGGGTCGTGCTGAAGTGGCGCATCTCGACGCCCGCCGGATTCGAGGGCGGCACGAAGATCTACGTCAACACGATCGACCCGTGGGAGCTGCGTCGACGCACGGTCGCCACCCTGCGCGAGCTGCGCGACGCCGGTGCGCTGGCCGACGGCATCCGCATCGGCGACGAGTGCACGCCGGAAGATGCCGTCCTGCACTACGCGGACCCGTCGTGAGCCTCCCGTTCGAGCGCCTGCGCCGCGCGCCCGACATCGAGGGCGAGGGTCTCGTCGCCGCGGATGCCGCGGACCGGCTGATCCTCGACGAGTCGGCGACCCTTCGCGCCGCCGTCGGCGCGGGCGAGATCGTGGTCATCGGCGACGGCTACGGAGCGCTCGCTCTCGGTGCGGCCTTCGACGGCGCCCGAGACGTGCGCGTCCACCAGGACGCGCTTCCG
>CANSLE010000042.1 GCA_947647645.1 uncultured Microbacterium sp. | reverse complement strand
CGGTCGAGCTGCCTGAGGGCGCATCGGGCGCGGTCTGGCTGACCGCCTGACGGGTGCACGCGCGCGCCGGGGCCCACCCGACGCGACCGACGTCAGCGCCGCCAGGGGCGGCGGGCGCGACTCGCCTTGAGGTACGGCCACGTCATCCCGGTGGCGTGCTCGCAATAGGCCCACAGGCGCGCGGCGATGTCCTCGTCGCGCGTGAGCTTGCTGGCGGTGCCGAGCTTCGGCGGCCCGGCGACGAGTCGTGACGGCCCCCAGAACTGGCCGCCCTCCACCTCGGGGTCGACGAGCGCGCGCACCAGCGCCCACGCCCCGTGCTCCTTGGACTGCGTGATCGGCGCCTGCAGGTTGTCGACGAAGCGCGTCATCCGCGATGGCTCGTTGATGCCCAGGATGCCGCGGGTGCGACCGCTGATCGCGTACCCGGGGTGGGCCACGACGCTGGCGATCGGCACGTTCGCGGCGCGCAGCCGCCGATCGGCCTCGAACCCGAGCGCCGTCGTCGCGACCTTCGACTGCACGTAGGCCCGCCACGGGGAGTAGTTCGCCTCGAGCTCGGGGTCGACGGGGTCGTAGGCGCCCATCGAGGTGGACATCGAGCCGACCCAGACCTTGCGTCCGCGCCCCGCGGCGAGGGGCAGCAGCAGCTCGCCGGCGAGCGCGTAGTGGCCGAGCGCGTTGGTCGCGAAGACGACCTCGTGGCCGTCGGCGGTCGTCTCACGGCGGCGCGGCGGATGCACGATCCCGGCGTTCAGCAGCAGACCGTGCAGGCCGGCACGCCCGCGGACGGTCGCCGCGGCGGCGCGCACCGACCCGAGGTTGCTCGTGTCGAGCAGGAGGGTCGTGACCTCGGCATCCGGCACCTGGCGACGCACCGCGACGCGCGCCGTGGCGAGCTTGTTCGGGTTGCGGCCGGTCATGATGACGTGGGCGCCGGCGCCGGCCAGCTGCAGCGACGAGAAGAAGCCCAGCCCCGCCGTGGACCCCGTGACGAGGTACCTCTTCCCGGAGAGGTCGGGGAGACGGTCGGGGTGCCAGTCATCGCGTGCCACGGGTCGAGACTACGGCCGGATCGCCCCGCTAGGCTGGCCCCATGCGGACACGCGCCGATATCGAATGCTGGCTGACCGACATGGACGGCGTCCTCGTCCACGAGAACAAGCCCATCCCCGGTGCCGCCGAGCTGCTCGCGCAGTGGCGCGACACCGGCACCCCGTTCCTGGTGCTGACGAACAACCCGTTCTACACGCCGCGCGACCTGAGCGCGCGACTGCGCATCTCGGGCCTCGAGGTGCCCGAGGACCGCATCTGGACGTCGGCGCTCGCGACGGCGGATTTCCTCCGCTCTCAACAGCCCGGCGGCACCGCCTTCGTCATCGGCGAGGCCGGGCTGACGACCGCGCTGCACGAAGCCGGGTACGTCCAGACCGAGACGCAGCCCGACTACGTCGTGATCGGCGAGACGCGCAACTACTCGTTCGACCGCATCACGCAGGCGATCCGATTCATCAACGCCGGCGCGCGCTTCATCATCACCAACCCGGATGCCACGGGTCCCACGCCCTGGGGGGTCGTCCCCGCGACCGGGTCGTTCGCGGCGCTCATCACGCACGCGACGGGCAAGGAGCCGTACGTCGTCGGCAAACCGAATCCCATGATGTTCCGCTCGGCGATGAACCGCATCGGCGCCCACTCCGAGAACACTGGCATGATCGGTGACCGCATGGACACCGACGTCGTGGCCGGGATCGAGGCGGGCCTGCACACGATCCTCGTCCGCACCGGCATCTCCGACGACGCCGAGGTCGAGCGCTACCCGTTCCGCCCGGACGAGATCGTGGACTCGGTCGCCGATCTGCTGGCCGACGAGCCTCCGGAGTCCGAGATGCCCGAGGGGCTGTGACGGAGCGCGGCTCCGGGCGACGCGTCACCCTCACCGAGGTCGCCGAGCGGGCGGGCGTCTCCCGCTCGGCCGCCTCGTTCGCGCTGAACGGCCGCCTCGATCAGCGCCTGTCCGAGGAGACGATGGCGCGCGTGCGCAAGGCCGCCGACGATCTCGGCTACCGCGCCAACGTCACGGCGAAGACGCTCCGCACGGGCCGGTCGGGCACCGTCGCCCTCGTCTCGGACTTCGTGAGCTCGACGTCGTTCGCCAACTCGATGGTGCGCGGCGCCCTGGAGCGGTTGCGCGAGGCGGGTCTGCTGCTGTTCACCGTCGACACGCAGGGGGATGCCGAGATGGAGCGCCGCTTCCTCGACGACCTCGTCGCCCGCGACATCGACGGCATCCTGTACGCCTCGATGTTCACGCGGCGGGTGACGCCCCCGGCATCCGCCCGGCACACGCCCCTCGTGCTCATGAACTGCGAGGCCGATGCGGCGACGATCAGCTCGGTCGTCCCCGACGAGCGCTCCGCAGGCGCGGCCGCGGCCCAGGCTCTGCTCGATGCGGGCCACGATCGCGACATCTGGTTCGTCGGCACGCTGGCCCCGGGCCGCACCGGAGGCTCCGCCTGGCACCAGTGGGGGCCCGTCGCCCTGCCGCGCCGGCTCGAGGGCATTCGCGAGGTGCTCGGCGCGGCCGGCTCGGCGCTCGCGGGCAAGGTCGCCGTGGACGACGACTGGACCGTGCACGACGGGCGGGATGCCGCGGAACGCCTGCTCGCGACGGGCGCCCGCCCCCGGGCGATCATCTGCGTGAACGACGCCGTCGGGGTGGGTGTGTTCCAGGCGCTGCGGCGGGCGGGGCTGCGTGTTCCCGACGACGTCTCGCTCGTCTCGTTCGACGGCGGGGTGCTCGCCGAGGCGACCGACCCGCAGCTCGTCTCGCTGCGCCTGCCCCAGGCCGAGATCGGCCGGCGCGCGGCGGATCTGCTGCTCTCGCCGGGCGACGGCGTACGGCACGAGCTCGTGGAGATGCCGGTCAGCGCTGGCGGCTCCATCGCGCGGCCCCGGGCGTAGCGCCGAATTCTCCCGGCCGGTGCGTCGAGGATGACGCTTGCACCCGTGTGCTATATCGGTATAGCTTGTCTTCCGGCGGGGGTCGGAGCCCGAAGTCCGACACGTACGCGGATGCTTCCGCGCACCGTCCCGCACCTGCAAAAGTCCATCCCGCACGTACAAAGGAGTATGACCATGAGCGCACCCCTCGCTCGCACCGCCCCCAACCCCTGGTGGGTGGGCTTCGTCTGCGGGATGGCGACGTTCGTCGACGCCGCCGCGACCACCGGCATCGCCGTCGCCCTCGTCCTCTTCCAGTCGTTCGTCCCGGGGACCCCCGGCCTCACCGCCGACCAGGTCGGCCTGCTGACTGGTGTGCTGACGGCAGGCGTCGCGGTCGGCTCGCTGGTCGGCGGACGCCTGGCAGACCGGTTCGGTCGCCGCCGCGTCTTCCTCGTGACGATGACGCTCATCGTGCTCGGTGCGATCACCCCGTTCCTGGGCGTCTCGTTCGGCATCCTGCTGCCCGGCATCGCCCTGATCGGTCTGGGCGTCGGCGCCGACCTGCCCGCCGCGCTCGCCTCGATCTCCGAGGCCGCGAATGACCGCAACCGCGGGAAGATCCTCGTGTTCTCGAACCTGTTGGGCGGCTTCGGAATCCTGCTGGCGGTGCTCATCGGCATCTTCTTCGGCGCGCTCGGTGAGACGGGCGGCCGCATCATGTTCGCGGCGTTCGGCGGCGTGGGACTCGTGGTGCTCGCGTTGCGGCTGACGATCCCGGAGTCGGCGACCTGGCTCGCCGCCCAGGAGGAGCGCCGCACCGGCGTGCAGACGGTGCGCGCCGAACGGGGACGTATCCGCGACTTCGGCCGCCCGCAGTACCGCCGCCCGTTCGTCACGCTGCTCCTCTACTACACCCTCGCCTCCATCGCGATCAGCGTCGCCGGCAGCTTCGGCACCTTCGTGGCCGTGAACGTCGCCGGCATCCCGGTGAACGAGTATCAGACGTGGACGCTGCTGGCGATGCCCGCCGCCATCCTCGGCGCGGTCTGGTTCATGGCCGTCGCCGACACGAAATTCCGCATGAGCTACTACGTGGCCGGCGCGATCGCGGTCGTCGTCGCGAATCTCGTGCCCGTGGTGTTCGGCTTCACGCTGCCCGCCCTCGTCGTCTCGGTCGTGGTGACGACGTTCGCCGGCGCGTTCTGCTTCGAGACGATCATGAAGGTGTGGACGCAGGAGTCGTTCCCGACGATGCTCCGCTCCACCGCACAGGGCACCGTCTACGCGGTCGCGCGTTTCGCCACCGCCGGCTTCAACGTCGTCACCCCGGCCCTGCTGGCCCTCAACCCGAGCGGCGTCTACGTCGGCGTCTCTGTCGTCGCGGCCGCGGGCTTCCTCGTCGGCTGGATCGGCTTCCGCCGCGGCGTGACGAACGCGTTCGACGTCGAGTCGGAGACCGTCACGGCATCCACCGGCGCCCCCCGCCCGACGACGCTCGCGAACTGACGACCCCGACGAAAGAGCTCCCATGAGACTGCTACCGTTCGAGACCTCCGTCCGCGCACGGATGCTGCGCGGCACGCACTACCTGCCGGATGCCGGGGACGAGACCGCGGCCGGCACCGCCAGTCCGCTCGCGCGGCCGACGGCCGTGCTGCTGCACGGCTTCGGCGGATCGCGGGTGGAGACGACCGGCGTCTTCGTGACGCTGGCCCGCACGCTGGTCGCGGCCGGGTTCGGCGTGCTCGCGTTCGATCGCGCCGGTCACGGCGAGAGCGACGGGGAGTTCTTCGGCACGACGGCATCCGGCGACATCGCCGACACGGCCGCGGTACTCGCCGCCCTGCGCGAGAGCCCCGAGGTGGATGCCGCGAACATCCACCTGGTGGGCATGAGCCTCGGCGCGGTCATCGCGGCCGCTGTCGCGGCGGAGGCGGGGGGCGTCGGCGGCATCCGGTCGCTGACGATGTGGTCGACGGCGGCGGTCTTCGTCGACGACATCCGCTCGGGGCAGATCCAGGGGCGGTCGCTGGCCGCACTCGACGAACCGGACGGGTTCTTCGACTTCCTCGGCATGCGGATGGGTCCGGCGATGCGCGACGACGCGCTGACGTTCGACCCGTATGCGCGGGCTGCGGCCTACGACGGTCCGGCGCTGCTGCTGCACGGGACGGCCGACTTCGTGCCGGTGCGCTACGCCGAGCGGTATGCCGATGCGGACGTGTTCGGCGACCGCGCGGAGGTCGTCGTCGTCGAGGGCGCCGATCACGGCTGGGCCGAGCTCCCCCAGCGCGACGAGCTGATCTTGCGCACCGTCTCGTTCATCCAGACCCACTCCGAGAGGAGCGCATCGTGACCGGGATCGGCGAGATCGTACGCCTCGGCGGCGCGGAGGTGCTCCTGGAGGGGCACCTCGACATCGACGACATTCGCGGCATCCGCCCCTTGCGCCTGCCGCGGAGCACGTGGGCGCACTTCCCGCCGAACGGCGAGATCCTGCGGGCGATCACGGCGAACGGGAGCGGCGTGCGGCTGCGTTTCACGACCGCCGCGACGCACCTGTCGCTGACGCTGCGGTGCACACAGCTGTACTTCGCCGAGCTCGCCGGACCGGTCAATGACGTGGCCGTGGAGGTCGACGGCCGCCCAGTGCACACCGTGCGCGCGCCGATCACCGATCTGCGGCGGCTGACGTGGATCGGGGATGCCGCGGCCGACGAGCCCGTCACGGAGCCCGCGACGCTGGAGGTCGAACTGGGCCGCGCGGGCTCCACGGGGTCCACCGAGAAGGCGGTGACCGTATGGCTGCCGCAGGGGATGATCGTCGACCTGCTCGATCTCAGCGCCGACGCGCCGGTGACCCCGGCGGCGCCGTCGCGCGCGCCGGTCTGGATCCACCACGGCAGCTCGATCAGCCACTGCGTCGAGACGCCGTCGCCGACCGGGGTGTGGCCCGTGATCGCCGCGCGGACGAGCGATCTCTCACTCATCAACCTGGGATTCGGCGGACAGTGCATGCTCGATCCGTTCGTCGCCGACACGATCGCGGCGACGCCCGCGGACGTCATCTCGCTGAAGGTGGGCATCAACATCGTGGGGGCGCGGTCCTTCGATCAGCGCACCTTCACGCCCGCGGTGCACGGTTTTCTCGACCGGGTGCGCAGGGGACATCCGGACACCCCGATCGTGCTGGCGTCGTCGATCCTGTGGCCCGGAAGCGAGGACACACCCGGACCGTCGGACGTCGAGTTCTTCGACGACGGGCATGTGCGCTGCTACGCCGCCGGGGATGCCGCCGACGTCGCACGCGGTGCGCTCACGATGACCGCGTCGCGGCGGCAGCTGGCCGAGGTGGTGCGGGTGCGCGCGGCATCCGGTGAGCCGATCTCGTACCTCGACGGGTTGAGCCTGTTCGGGCCGGACGATCAGGCGCGCTACACACTGCCGGACAGCCTGCATCCCGACGCGGAGCTGTATGCCGAGATCGCGGCGCGGTTCGCGTCCGCGGTGTTCGGCACGGACGGGCTCGTGCCGCGGACGCAGCTAGGCTGAGACTGCCCGCCTCCGCGGGCGGAGGAGACACCGTGAACCCGACCGAGCAGACCCTGCTGTTCGCCTCGACCGCGCTCGTGCTGGCCGGGACGCTCGTCGTGTTCGTCGTGCAGTTCGTCCGCGGTCGTCGGCGCGACCGCGGCGACGGGAGCGACCAGTGATGGCCATCGTGTTCGTCGTCACGGCGATGATCCTGCTGATCGTCGCACTCGTGCTGTTCGTGCGCGGCCGCCGCGACGCGCCGCAGGGAACACCGCTGCCGAACGGCCGCGGCATCCTGCTGCTGACCCTCGCCGGCCTCGTGCTCGCGCTGGCGTCGCAGCTGCCCGTCTTTCAGTGAGCGGGTGGCCCGCGATCCCGCCCTACTGCGCCTGCAGGCCCAGGTCGTCGAGGTCGATGATCGACCGCCACTCGTAGCCGGCGGCCTCGACGGCGGCCTGCGCGCCGGTCTTGCGGTCGACGACCGTCACCACGGCGACGATCTCGGCGCCGGCAGCGGCAGCGACCTCGGCGGCCTTCAGCGGCGAGCCGCCGGTGGTCGAGGTGTCTTCCACAATGACGACACGCTTGCCGGCGACCTCGGCGCCCTCGATCTGGCGACCGCGGCCGTGGTCCTTCGGCTCCTTGCGCACGACGAACGCGTCCACGGGGGTCCCCGCAGCGACCGACGCATGCATGACGGCGTTCGCGATCGGGTCCGCACCCAGGGTGAGGCCGCCCACGGCATCCACGTCGAGATCGCGCACGGCGTCGAGCACGAGCCGGCCGATCGCGGGGGCCGCGCGGTGGTCGAGCGTGAGCTTTCGCATGTCGACGTAGTACGTCGCCTTCTTGCCGCTGGACAGCGTGAAGTCGCCGTGGAAGACGGCGTCGGCGGCGATGAGGTCGACGAGGGCGCGACGCTCAGACTCGAGCTCAGGCGTGGAGGCGGCGGTCATGCACACGAGTCTACGGAAGCCAAGAACCGGGATTATTTCCGCAGCATCTCCGCCCGCGGCATCCGTTGCGCGCTCTAGAGTCGGGAACGTCACCCGGCGCGGTGCCCCGGCGCGCCCGGAGGCCCCGCCGGACCCGATCGAAGGAGCACCATGGCCCGCATCGGCATCGTCCGCGAGCGCCCCGGCGAGACCCGTGTCGCCGCCTCTCCCGTCACCGTCGGCAAGATCCGCGCGCTCGGCTACGACGTGATCGTCGAGTCCGGCGCGGGCGCCGCATCGTCGTTCCCGGATGCCGCGTACACCGCCGCCGGCGCGACCATCGCCGACCGTGAGGAGACGTGGGGCGCCGACGTCGTCCTGTCGGTCGCAGCTCCGACGGATGCCGAGATCGCGCTGGTGCAGCCGGGCGCGACGCTCGTCGGCATCCTGAGCCCCGCGCTCCGCCCCGACCTGCTCGCCGCCCTCGCCGCCCGTGGCGTCACCGCTCTCGCCATGGACGCGGTCCCGCGCATCTCGCGCGCGCAGTCGATGGACGTGCTCAGCTCGATGGCCAACATCGCGGGCTATCGCGCCGTCGTCGAGGCGGCGAACGAGTTCGGCCGCTTCTTCACCGGACAGGTCACCGCCGCCGGCAAGGTCCCGCCCGCAAAGGTCCTCGTCGCAGGAGCCGGCGTCGCGGGCCTCGCGGCGATCGGTGCCGCGTCGAGCCTCGGCGCGATCGTCCGCGCCACCGACCCGCGCCCCGAGGTCGCCGACCAGGTCGCCTCGATCGGCGGCACCTACCTCGAGGTGGTCGTGCCCGACGAGCAGAAGGAGGTCTCGGCCGACGGCTACGCCAAGGCCACCAGCGCCGCCTACGACGCCGCGGCCGCGAAGCTCTACAGCGACCAGGCCGCCGACGTCGACATCGTCATCACGACCGCGCTCATCCCGGGGCGCGCCGCCCCGGGCCTGCTCACCGCCGCCGACGTGGCGGCGATGAAACCCGGCAGCGTCATCGTCGACATGGCCGCCGGCCTGAGCTCAGACGGCAAGGGCGGAAACGTCGAGGGATCCGTCGCGGGCGAGCGGATCGTCACCGACAACGGCGTGATCATCCTCGGCTACACCGACCTCGCCGGCCGGCTCCCCCAGCAGGCGTCGCAGCTGTACGGCACCAACCTGCTCAACCTGCTCACTCTGCTCACCCCGGGCAAAGACGGCACCCTCACCATCGACGACACCGACGTCGTCCAGCGTGCCGTGACCGTCACCCGCGACGGCGCCGTGACCTGGCCGCCCCCACCCGTGCAGGTCTCGGCCGCTCCGGCGACGCCCGGGGCGGATGCCGCGGCCGCCACCCCCGCCCCGAAGAAGGGCCTGTCGGCGGGAGCGAAGACGGGCCTGATCGTCGCCGGCATCGCCGCCCTGTTCCTCGTGTGCGCCGTGACACCCGCGCCGCTTCCGCAGCACGTCCTCGTGCTGACCCTGTCGGTCGTCATCGGCTTCTACGTCATCGGCAAGGTCGCGCACGCCCTGCACACGCCGTTGATGAGCGTCACCAACGCGATCAGCGGCATCATCGTCGTCGGTGCGATGACCCAGATCGTCGTGCCGAATCCCGTGGTGCAGATCCTCGCCGCGATCGCGGTGCTCCTGGCATCCATCAACATCTTCGGAGGCTTCGCGGTGACCCGTCGGATGCTCGCCATGTTCCAGAAGGGCAACGACAAGTGATCGCCGCCGACCAGATCCTCATCGCCACGCGCTCGCCGCTGCTCGGGCCGGCCGAGGCGGTCGCCACCGCCGCGTACATCGTCGCGGCGCTGCTGTTCATCCTCGCCCTCGCGGGCCTCAGCAAGCAGGAGACCGCGCGCCGCGGCATCGTCTACGGCATCGCCGGGATGGCGATCGCGCTCGTCGCGACCTTCCTGCTCGTGCTGGCGAACGGCTCGCTCGTGCCCGACGGCGTCACGGCGACCCTCGGCACCGTGCTGCTCGTCGGCGCCGTCGTCGTCGGAGGAGTGATCGGGCTGTGGCGCGCCCGCGTCGTCGAGATGACCGGCATGCCCGAGCTCATCGCCTTGCTCCACTCCTTCGTCGGCCTCGCGGCCGTGCTCGTCGGCTGGAACGGCCACCTCTACGCCGAGGGGATCGCCCCCGAACTCGTCGGCATCCATCACGGCGAGGTGTTCATCGGCGTGTTCATCGGCGCCGTGACGTTCACGGGGTCGATCGTCGCCTTCCTGAAGCTCTCGGGACGGATGTCGTCGAAGCCCCTCATGCTGCCCGGCAAGAACTCCCTCAACATCGGCGCCCTGGTGCTGTTCGTGGCACTCACCGCCTGGTACGTGGTGACGCCGTCGATCTGGCTGCTCGTCGCCGTGACCGCGCTGGCCCTGGCTCTCGGCTGGCACCTCGTGGCCTCGATCGGCGGCGGCGACATGCCCGTCGTCGTCTCGATGCTCAACAGCTACTCGGGCTGGGCCGCGGCCGCCGCGGGCTTCTTGCTGAACAACGACCTGCTCATCGTCACGGGCGCCCTGGTCGGCTCGTCGGGCGCGTACCTGTCGTACATCATGTGCAAGGCGATGAACCGCTCGTTCCTCTCGGTGATCGCCGGCGGGTTCGGCATCGAGGCGCCCCGCAGCGCGAACGCCGAGGAGGGCGAGCACCACGAGACGGATGCCGCGGCCGTCGCCGCGCTCCTCCGCGAGGCGCGGTCGGTCATCATCACCCCCGGCTACGGCATGGCGGTCGCCCAGGCGCAGTACCCGGTCGCCGACCTCACGAAGCGGCTGCGCGAACGGGGCGTCGAGGTGCGCTTCGGCATCCACCCCGTCGCCGGGCGCCTACCGGGACACATGAACGTGCTGCTGGCCGAGGCCAAGGTGCCGTACGACATCGTGCTGGAGCTCGACGAGATCAACGACGACTTCGCCGACACCGACGTGGTTCTCGTGATCGGCGCGAACGACACGGTCAACCCCGCCGCGGCGGAGGACCCGGGCTCGCCCATCGCCGGCATGCCGGTGCTGCACGTGTGGGAGGCACGCAACGTCGTCGTCTTCAAGCGGTCGATGGCCTCGGGCTACGCCGGCGTGCAGAACCCGCTGTTCTTCCGCGACAACACGCAGATGCTCTTCGGCGACGCCAAGCAGCGGGTGGAGGACATCCTCCGGGCGCTGTGACCCGCCGCTCGCGTGCATAACTCCGCCTGAACAGCACGGCTCGGGCACCGACACCTCCCGACCGCCGGCTGAGCAGGAGTTGTGCACGCGGGCGCCGGGTGACCGTCGCGTCGGCGCAGGCCAATACGCTGGATGCCATGCGCATCGCCACCTGGAACGTCAACTCGATCCGCGCCCGCGTCGTCCGCACCGTCGACTTCGCCGTCCGCGAAGGCATCGACGTGCTGGCGATGCAGGAGATCAAGTGCAAGCCCGAGCAGTTCCCGTACGAGGCGTTCGAGGCGGCCGGCTACACCGTCGAGGCGCACGGGCTCAACCAGTGGAACGGCGTCGCGATCGCCAGCCGTGAGCCGCTCGAGAACCTGCAGGTCGGGTTCCCGGACATGCCGGGCTTCGCGAAGGGCCACGACGGCCCGGGCGCCCCGCTCGAGGCGCGCGCGCTCGGTGCCACCGTCGGCGGCGTCGAGGTCTGGAGCCTGTACGTGCCCAACGGCCGCGGTCTCGACGACCCGCACTACCGCTACAAGCTCGACTGGCTCGAGGCCCTCCGCGGCTACACCGCCGACACGCTCGCCACGCACCCCGACCGCGCGCTCGCCCTCACCGGCGACTTCAACATCGCACCGACGGATGCCGACAACGGCGACCCCACGGTGATCGAGGGCGTCACCACGCACGTCTCCCCACCGGAGCGCGCCGCCTTCCAGGCGCTGCTCGACGCGGGGCTGACCGACACGGTGCGACCCCTGGTCCCCACCGGGTACACCTACTGGGACTACAAGCAGCTGCGCTTCCCCCGCAACGAGGGCCTGCGCATCGACTTCATCCTCGGCTCGCACGCCTTCGCCGACGCGGTGGTTGCGGCGGCCATCCACCGCGACGAGCGCAAGGGCGAGATCCCCAGCGACCACGTCCCGGTGGTCGTCGATCTCGACCTCGAGGGTCCGGACGACGATGACCGCCCGATGATCTGGTAGGCAGGTCTCCGCCGCGAGGGGGATGCCGCGGTATCCCCCTCCCCCTACCGTGGAGGGATGGGCTCGACCGACCTCACCCGTACGACGACCGCCGCGCAGCACCGCAATGACATGTGGCTCGCGCTGGCGCTGCTCGTCAGCGCGGTGATCAGCGCGTGGCTCGGGAAGGTCGCGGGCTTCTACGGCGAGAACACACCCGCGTTCGGCTGGGCGCTGGTCTACGTCGCCGCGCTCACGCTCCCGCTGGCGCTGCGCCGCCGCTTCCCCGAGCTCACCCTGGTCGTCGTCGCCCTCGCCTTCTTCGTGGGCGTGTCCGCCCGCATCCCCGAGGTGTACGTCGGCAATGTCGCCGTGTTCATCGCGATGTACACGGTGGGTGCGTGGGTGAGCGATCGCCGGCGCGCGACGATCGTGCGCCTCACCATCATCGGCGGGATGTTCGTCTGGCTGCTGGTGGTCACCTTCCAGGCGGCGATCGACCCCGACGGCGGCGGCCCGTCGCGCGCCGGACTGTTCTCTCCCTTCGCGGCGTGGATGATCATCCAGTTCCTCGTGAACGCCGCGTTCTTCGGGGGCGCCTACTTCTTCGGCGAACGGGCCTGGGCCGATGCCCGCTCGCGGTCGGCGCTCGAGGAACGCACGGTCGAGCTCGAGCGCGAGCGCGAGCTGACGGCCGCGCAGGCCGTCGCCCTCGACCGGGTGCGCATCGCCCGTGAGCTGCACGACGTCGTCGCCCACCACGTGTCGGCGATGGGCGTGCAGGCCGGGGCCGCGCGCACCGTGCTCGACCACGACGCCGACGCCGCCCGCGACGCACTCGTGACCGTCGAGTCCTCTGCGCGCGAGGCGCTGGTGGAGCTGCGCCAACTGCTGGAGACGCTGCGCACGCCCGACGCCGACACCCCGGCCGCCTCGACGGTCCATCTGGACGCGATCCCGGAGCTGATCGCCCACGCCAACGAGAACGGCCTGCCGACGACGTTCTCCGTCGTCGGCAGGCCGACGGACCTCCCCGAACTGGTACAGGTGAACCTGTATCGCATCGCACAGGAGGCGCTCACCAACGCCCGTCGCCACGGCGGGCCGGATGCCGCGGCCGACGTCCGCCTGCGCTACGCCGACGACCACGCCGAGCTCGAGGTCGCCAACAGCGGCCGCGACCGCGTCCCCGGGCGCACC